>JAISCH010000170.1 GCA_031265725.1 Propionibacteriaceae bacterium | reverse complement strand
AGCGACAGCCACACGAGAACGCGTCTTCGCGGCGGCTGAGCAGTTGCGCTACCGCCCGAACGATTTAGTTAAGGGCATCTTTGGGCACCGCTCTTTTACCGTGGGTCTGATAACGTCAGACAGCTTCGGCCGATTCACTGGCCCAATCATGGCTGGGGCAGAGGATGCCCTCGGGCAAGGCCAAGTGTCGGTGATCATGTGCGACTCGCGCGGTGACGTGAACCGCGAGGCACGCCACTTGGACGCACTCGTTGGTCGGCGTGTTGACGGCCTAATCGTCACCGGGCGCTGCTCCAACCCGAGACCCTCAGTGATGTCCGGATTGCCGTTTCCTGTCGTCTACGCGCACACCCCGTCCATGGACCCCGATGACCTCTGTGTCATGGTCGACGATGTTGGTGCCGGTCGCCTGGCCGCCGAACACCTGATGGATGTGGGGCGCCGCCGCATCGCTCACATCTCCGGTCCGGCGGACTTCGCCGCGGTCGCGAAACGTGCCAAGGCGTTCACCCGCGCGGTCGAGGAAGCGGGCTTGCGACCAGTAGGCGGTGTGCGGACCGGTTTCTGGTGCGAGGCCTGGGGTCGAGAAGCGGCGAACTCAATCATCGCCGAGTATCCTGACGTCGATGCCATCTATTGCGGTTCGGACTTGCTAGCCCGAGGTGCCGCAGATGCACTGCGTGAGGCGGGACGGTCGGTGCCTGACGACATCGCCCTTGTGGGTACCGATAATTGGCGTCTCATCGCCGAGTCCGCACGACCTACACTGACCACCGTCGACCTCAACATGACGCTGGTGGGCCGCCGGGCCGCAGAAGCGTTGGTGAAGGCCATCGACGGCAACCGAGGACACGGCCGACTCACGGTCCGGGCCACTTTGGTGGTTAGAGGCTCGTCCGGCGTAACCTACCAAAGTCCTACCAAGCTCGGTGGTTACCACGAATCCTGCATCCACAGCACACCTTAGACAGTGGGGCACAACTCACCCTCGTCGAACTCGAGCGATCACAAACGTCATGAACGGCTCTGTGGTCAACGTCCGTCTGCCGATCGTTGCGACAATTTCCATGTGTGACTACCTGTGAACAGCTGCGAAACCTTTGAGGTGTTCGGCCGCGTTTTAGTTGATGCTACGGCCAAACCCTTCCGGGTGTTTTTATAGGGTGGCACGCAACTGCACTGGGCCAGGGCATCTGCGATGCCCTGGCCCAGTGCAGGTTTGCGAACGCTTAGAGCGGACGGATGTTCGTTGCCTGCGGGCCCTTTTTGCCCTGCTCGGTATCGAACTCGACTTTCTGGTTCTCTTCCAGGCTTCGGTATCCGCTGCCGACGATAGCTTCGAAGTGTGCGAATAGGTCGGCGCTGCCATCGTCGGGGGCGATGAATCCATAGCCTTTTTCGGAGTTGAACCATTTGACGGTGCCTGTGGCCATAACGTCATTCCTTTATTGTTGGGGATCGCTGGTGCGATCCAGTTTGAACTCGCCTTGCGCCGCTGCGACATTCGGCATCATGACCTGACCTGCTTGTCTTGGTTGGGACGAGCAGGTAGTTGAGAGGAGAGATAGTGCAAAATAGATGTGAAATCATTCCGTCGAAGAGGTGACCGAACTCCGTCAACGAGTTGTGCGTTGACGAGAACGAACGATTCTAACGTGGGCAATAAACATGCTTCCAGCTATTCTGCCATAAATCATGCTGGCGACACGACTCCGTGAAGATTCGGCGCCAAGCGCCTGCTCAGGACAGCCGCACTTCGGCGGTTTTGGTGAAGCTGTCCAGGGTGTAGGCGGTTATTCGTTTTTCGGATAGGACGTAGAGGGAGTCTCCGATGCGGAGGCCGCGGGTGAAGTTGGACCCGTTGTAGTTGACGGGGAGGGGCAGGGCTTTGTGTTGGAAGAAGCCTTTGTCTTTGTCGTAGCCGTAGACGAGGTAGCGCGACTCTGTCGCATTCTCGCGCCAGGCGATAGCGTCGAAGCAGATCAGGTCGTTGTCCAGGTCGACCAAGACTGCCTTGTGGTTGTCCAGGGCTGTCGAGGAGTCGAATTTGATGGATTTGCTGGTTATCGTGGTGACGTTCTTGGGATCGCTGATGTCGAACAGAGCGAGTTTCATCCCGCTGATGTTTCCGTACTTGTCGCCGTCCATGCCCAGACCGAGCAACAGGCCGTCGCCGTAGGGGTGCAGATAAGTGGAGAAGCCATTGATCTTGAGTTCGGAGAGGACTTTCGGCTTGGCCGGGTTGGCGAGGTCGATGGCGAACAATGGATCGGTCTGCTGGAAAGTCACCACATAGCCGATTGGGCCTTGGAAACGCACCGACTGGACGCTCTCATTCTTCGCCAATTTGGGGATCGTCCCGACTTGCTTCAGGTCGGCGTTCAAGACATGCAAGGTGGCGATGGAGAACTCGTCGACAGTCGTGGTCGCCACGCGCAAGTGCTGCTCATACTCGTCCAACGCAAATTGGTTGAGCAACACGCCTGGCACATCAGCCTGCGCGGCCACTTGGAGTTGTCCGCTGGCCAATGCGATTCTGACCAGATGGGTTGACGGCGTGCTGGCAGCTTTTTCGTCACCGCTGGTCGGCCAGGACTTATCGGAGGCAGGTTCAGTCGCGCCAGAGTTTGGCTCACTGACTCCGGAGCCTGGCTCAGCCACGCCTGGGGTCGATTCGGACCCGGAAGGCGGCGGCGTGCTCTCGGGAGAGTCTGCCGGGGTCGGTGGGGGAGGCAGCTCAGATGTAGTCGGAGCGGGGACAGCAGTCGGCTCATTGGAAGCGGACGGAGCAACGACGGTCGGCTCCGACGAGGCGGAAGGCGGAGCTGGGACAGGCAGGTCCATCGGGGCCAGGTCGGGGTTGTTCAGCGCGGCCAGATAGAGGTTGTCGCCGCTCATATACACCGTCTCCGCGCCGCCCAGCACGCTCTGCTGGCCCAGCCGGGCCTGCCCGCTGACATCCACCGCAGTGACCACCGCATAACGGGTGCCGGTAGGGGACGGCATCGCCCGGATATCTTTGATCGGGAGCACCTCACGGCTTCCATCCCGACCGACTTGCGGCACGAAGGTGGCCGGGTCGTCCGGATCGGCCTCGTCTGGGCCGACGGCGTAAGAACTGACCAGATAGAGCACGTCGCCACTCAGCCGAGACGAGTGGTACAGCCCGCTCTGGCTGAACGAGGTCTGGTAGCGCGGCGCGGCTGGATCGGCCACATCCCACAACTGCGTCGTGATCTCAGCCGCAGTGAAGGGGACGTAGGGGGTCTCCTCGTTCTGGAAATTGATCTCAGTCGCGGTGTACGACTGGTAGAACACGATCAGAGTGGAACCCGAGAGCATCAAGTCGGCCACTGTGCCGTCAGTGATGGGCGCTTTGGCGGAGTCTTGCGGGCCGTCGAATCGTTCAGCGGCATCGATCTGGGCGATCGGCAAGGTGTCCTTGCCCTTCGCGGAGACGATATTCACCTTGCGGCCGGTGGCTATGAAGATCGACTTCCCATCGGTCTTCACGATGTCGCCCTCATCGATCCCAGCGACCTGCACGTTGGTGGATGTGTAGGTTTGGCCTCCTGGGGGGGCTGGAACTGGGGCACCGGCTTTGGAACCGGAATAAGACAAATCACCGGAGGCGGTTCTGGCTGTGCCATCGGTAAGCCAGAAAACCGCCAAACCGTCTCGTGAGCCATTCAACGCCTGGATAGCGTTTATCCGCTGATGAAGCTGGGCATAGTCCGCCGCCGAGACCGGCTTGGCGTTGGTGACCCGCTGCGCCGGGGGCTGGCTGGGCACCAACGTGATCCGCACCTCTGGGGCAGGGTTCAAGGTCAATCCGACGATGCCGATTGACGCCACCAGGCAGGCCGCCGCCGCGAACCAGACCAGTGCGGAACGCAGCGGCCGCTTCGCCGGTTTCGCAGGCTGGACGGGGACGGCTTCAGCCTCGTCCGCAAGCTGGGCCAACAATGACTGGGTCAGTTCAGGATCGGGCCGCATCTGCTCGGCCATATCCCGGAAAATGTCACTCATCGAAGTATCCTCCCTGGAGTTGTATCCGCAGCAATGCCCGCCCGCGCGACAGCCGCATCTTCACCGCTCCGGCTTCGAGGTCGAGCAGGGCGGCGATCTCGGCCACCGGCAAATCCTCGAAATAGAACAGGTGCAGCACGGTGCGGTAGACATCGTTCAATTTGTTCAGCGCGCGGAAGATGGCGTCCTGCTCGGCGGTTGCGAAACTGAATACCTCGTCGGTAGCCAACTCCGCATCCTGCGGACGGATCGGCACCACCCGGTTGCGCCAAGAATTCATCGTCACCCGACGCGCGCAGTTGCGGGTGGTGACGATCAGCCAAGCCTTCAAATGCTCATTGTCATGGCATTCCGGGCGCTTGCGGTGGTAGGTGAGGAATACTTCTTGGAAGACGTCGTCCGCGTCGGTGCGCCGTCCGGTATGGGTCAACGCGATCCGGTACACCAAATCTTGGAAACGGGTCACGACGTCATGGGTGTCAGCCGGAACAGAGGTCGTCTCAGTGGGTGATTCTATTGCCACCGCGTTCACACGAACCTCCTTGGCCACACGTCCAGTATTCCCGACAATCCGCCCGAATGGCCCGCCATCGGCACAGCCGGGCCTGAGTTTCAGGCTTCACCTATGACTCCGCACAGGTCGGCAATAGGTAACAAACAGTAATTTGTGGGCAAACTCCGCGAAACCTTGCCGAACCCTCTCGTCAGCGGCCCATCTCAGGGCGTATATTCCAAGGAACGAGCGAATCGAGTCCCCCCGAGTCGAGTCCTCCCCCTAGAGAAAGAACGTCGTTATGATCGAATCTAATCCCCCCCTCGCCACTGCGCTAGCATCCGGCGGTAAAAAGAAAGGCGTCTTCGCCTGGGCATTGTGGGATTGGGGCACCCAGCCTTTCTACACCGTCATCACCACCTTCGTATTCGCGGTATACCTCGTCAGTGAGCCTTTCACCGGTGGTGATCCGAACTGGCCGTCGCA
>JAISCH010000075.1 GCA_031265725.1 Propionibacteriaceae bacterium | reverse complement strand
CTTTGCTGAGGAGCACGTTCCCGTAGGGACGGGTTTCCCCGGTCTGGATGACGGTCTCCGCGTTGGCGACCGCCGCGTAGAACTCGTACCGTCCGAGTTGTTGAGGTGGCGCCACGGGTGGGATTTGGGCGGCCAGAACGGCTGCCATCTCGGTGTGGACTGGGGCCGATCCTGCTTCCGGGGCCATGAATTGGGGATTTCCCTCGACTGGAAAAACTGTCACCACAGCATCCAACGCCTCCGGCAATCTGATGCCAGGCAGGCTGAGCACCTGCTTACCGAGGCGCTGCGCTGGAAAATTGGCGTCAACGATGGCCAGCACGTCCCCGTGGCCGAGTCCGTCCAGCGCTTTGAGCAAGTCTCCGCTAAGCAACGGGTGAATTCCCTTCAGCATTCCAATCTTCCTTTCACGCCAATACCGGGGTCCGATTGATAATCTCGTTGACTTCGCGCGCCGTTGGCATCGCTGCGGCGGCACCCGGTCTGCCAACCGCGATAGCAGCAGCGGCGATAGCTTGGTGAACGGCCCTGTCTATGGACTCGCCCAGTGCCAGTCCGGCTGCGAGCACGCCGCAGAAACAGTCTCCGGCCCCCGTTGTGTCGATTGCAATGGCCGGGATAGCTGGATAGAACCTCACCCTGCCGCGATCCAAAACCAGCGCCCCTTGATCGCCCAACGTCACGATGACGGTGGTCGCGCCTACCGTATTCGCCAAATCCGCCGCCTGGGCAGTGGGATCTGGCGCATCGCTCAGCATCGCCGCCTCGATTTCGTTGGGAATGAGCACGTCCACCAGGCCGGTATATTCGGCAATGCTCTCAGCCGGGGCTGGATTAAGGATGACTGTGCTTCCGGCTTCTTTGCCGAGACGAGCTGCGGCGACTCCGGCAGCGATAGGAATCTCCAGTTGCAACAAGAGAACTTCTGCTTCGGTGATCAGCCCGGCATGACGTTCGATTTGGTCCGCTGTGAGATGGCGATTCGCGCCCGGTGCGATGACGATCGCGTTCTGACCGAGCGCGTCCACAACTGGCAGTCCAACGCCGGTGATCGCCTTTTCGGTGAAAACCAAGCCACGGATATCGATCCCCTCGTTTTTGAGTTGGGCAAGGAATTGGTCGCCAAGAGTGTCGCTGCCCAGACAGCCGAGAGCAGTCACGGCTGCACCGAAACGTTGCGCGGCCACCGCTTGATTGAAACCTTTGCCGCCGACCGTGATCCGGAAGTCTTTGGCTACGACCGTCTCCCCCGGTGATGGGCAGCGGGTCACGTAACTGATGTAGTCCATCATGAAACTTGCGACCACGGCGACATCAGACATGGGAGTTCCCCTCTTGGCTGAGCCGATGGCCAAGTGCTCCGGAGGGATGGCGTTGATGAAAGTCCTGCGGAGTGAACCCGCGTTGCGTCATAACGCCCGCCGCGAGGATGTCACCGATTACCAACGCTGCGGTAGTGGACGCTGTGGGGGCTAGATTGAGCGGATCGGCTTCCCTGGGCACCGACGCGTCCAGCACCACATCCGCACGTTGGCCCAGTGGCGAGTCGACAACCCCGATTATGGCCACAATCGGAGCGCCCTGCGCCCGGGCGTAATCTGCCACGGCAACCACCTCGGGCGTGCTGCCCGAGTTGGACAAGGCGATGAGCGCGTCGTCACCAGTCAGGCTGCCCAGATCACCGTGCAGTGCCTCACTCGCGTGGAGGAACTGGCTGGGCGCTCCGAGTGATGCCAGCGAGGCAGCGATCTTGCGACCGATATGGCCCGACTTTCCGAGTCCGCAGACAATCGTCCTGCCACGAATCCCAGCGACCAATTCAACTGCGCGCAGCATCTCAGGGCCGATCCGACCGGTGACCAGCCGGACAGCTTCCAACTCCCGATCAGCCGCTTCTCGCGTGGCGCTCAGCGCAGCATCTGTGACAGTCATTCTCACTCGGATCCAAGGTTCCCACCGTCATTCGCTGAGCGGTAGAAAACGATTAGTAAACGATTACTCAACGATGATAAGCACTGCTGGCAGCGGCCACAAGAGCCGTTATGAAATCGTTATCTAAGGTTTGCCCGAAGATACTTGGGGACGCTGAGCCGACCTCAGCCAGATTGACAGTCCGGAGAGCCTCAGCGACGCAGCGAGGATTCTCGGACCACGAGTTTGGGCTCCATCACGATGGACGCCGCTGGCCCATCGTCACCGCCGACGCGCCGTAACAACTGAGCGGCAGCGACCTTGCCCATCTGCGTAGTCGGTTGTTGGATCACACTGACGGCTGGTTGCACCAGGCTCGCCCAACGATCATCGTCTTGGCCGACCATCCCGAGATTTGCGGCCTGGCCCGTGGTCCGCAGCGCCTGGGAGGAACCCAGGGTCAGCGAAGCAGTCACCGCATAGATGGCGTCCGGTGGGTCATCCCCCATCAGCAATGCCTCCGTTTCCGCACGGGCGGATTCCGGGTCGAGGCGTGCCCGCACGACGTATTCCGGTCGGAGCGGCAGCCCGTGGTCAGTCAAGGCCTGCGCAAAACCGATGAGA
>JAISCH010000026.1 GCA_031265725.1 Propionibacteriaceae bacterium | reverse complement strand
ATGCCAACTCGACCAGGCCGATACCTCGGGAGTTGACGCCGTGGATGACTTCTGAGTAGCGCCGGTTGACCGGGATATCTTGGGCTGCGGGTGGGTTCTTTAGACGCGGGAAGCCGACGTAGCGAGCCTCTTCGCGGGTGCGCAAGGTGACGGGGCCACCGAATAGATTTGGGCCGTCTAATGGATCGGGGTCCAACATACTCACGGTGCCTTCGGTGCCGAACAGTTCAAGCCGGGGCACTGACGAATCCCACACGTCAAAGCTGATCATCAGCGTCACTTGGACTGAATCATCGAATTCCAGCAGCGCTGAAACGTTAGTGTCGGACTCTACTTGGATGAGCTTGCCCCGCATCGGACCGACCGTGGCCTGTCGAGTCTCATGAGCACGGCTCGACATTCCGCATACCCGGCGCACTGGGCCGAGTAAGGTGACCAATGTGCTTAGGTAGTACGGACCCACATCCATCAACGGCCCCACATCGGCGCCGTAGTAGAAGGCGGGAGAGTTGTGGAACCATTCCAGGCCGGGCAACAGGGAGGTGGCGACACCGCCGGTGATCCGACCGATACGTCCCGCGTCGATCAATTCCCTGATGATCTGCACTCGTCCGCCAAGCACGGTGTCCGGAGCGCAGCCGACAACCAGACCGGAACGCTGGGCAGTCTCGATCACTTCGCGTCCGGCTGACACGGTAGTTGCCAGCGTTTTCTCGGTGTAGCCGTGTTTCCCGGCGGCCAACGCGGTGAGTAGTACCGGGGCGTGTCCGGCGGGCGGAGTGAGACACAGCACGATATCCACCGCCGGATCGGCGGCCAACTCCTCAGCAGAGGCGTATATCCCGGGAATTCCGTGGGTCGCGGCAGCGTCTTGGGCGCGTTGCGCATTTGCGTCGGCCACGGCCACCACACGCACAATGTCGGGGTAGTTTTTCAGATTGTTCAGATAAACCCGGCTAATATCGCCGATGCCGACCACTCCGATGCCGAAAGGTTCCATTCTTCTTGCCTCCTTATGTCGCTGGGTTCGCGGATTGAGCTGATTGCGTTGTCACGCCAGCAGGATTTCCAGAGTTGAGCGCAGTGTCCGAGCGACTTCGAGAAAGTCCAGTTCGGCCGCCTTGGCGCAAAAAATCTCACTGCAGTACCACCCGTCGAAACCGGTGGATTTCACGGCGTCGATCCACTCTTGGATCGGGATGACGCCGCCCCCGGTCCAAACGTTTCGGTGATGAACTTGGTCCGGCACTTCGCCGGGCGCGACTGGAATGCCGTCGTCAACATGCACGGTGGCGATCTGTGCGGCATCCAGCGCGGCTATATCGGCGGGAGTGTCCCCGGCGACATAGAAATGCCAGAAGTCGACGTTGATAGCGACGTTGGGACGGTCGATTATTTCCAGGATCTGCACAGCCTGCTTGACTGAGTTCACCGGTGCCCAGCCCAGCGGTTCCAGGCAGACTCCGATACCGTATTCAGCGGCGATATCAGCAGCGATGGCAGTGTTGCTGGCGGAGTGCTCCAGCGACTCACGGTCGGTGCGCCCCAATGCTCCGCGGTAGCGAGGATCGTTGTCGGCCAGCCTTCCGGCGCGGAAATCTTTGACAACTTCCGGATCGACCGGGCCAGTACACATTTGCATCATCGGCGCGCCGAATGCTGCGGTCAGCTTCGCCAGTTTGTGCGCCTCACGGGTGAAAGTCTCCGGCTCGTCTTCCTGGAGCGCTCCAACAGCAGTGACAGCTAAGCCGTCGAGTTGTGGCAGCAGCGCCTCCACGGACATGCCGAGGTTGAGGTAGCGGTAGAGTTTCGGGCTCTGCAGTTCTATGCCGGGGAATCCGGCCTCTTTGGCGATCCGGATGTCGTTGACGATATTGCCGTAGAACGTGGTGGTGACGTTCATCGAGACTTTCGGGATGCCGGGGGTGATGAGGGGCAGATTGGTCATTCCAACTCCTTTAGAACTTTCCCAGCACTGCGGCGATCGCAGTGACGACGAGCGCGTGGTCATGGATGGAGGGCAACCCGGAGGCGGCCGTGTAGCCCAGCGCCACTCCAGTTGTGAGCAGCAGTGGGAACGCGCCGCCGTGGGCGGCATAGTCGTTTGCCGACAGTTTGCTCATCGCGTCGAAGCCGCCTTCCCAGTCCTGGTCATAGCTCACGCCTACGGCCAGCGAGGAATCCAAGTACTGCTCGACGACGGCACCTTTGCGGCGTGCCCAGGCGTCATTGCAGGCGGCGGCACCGGGCAGCCCCACATGGAAGGCGACCTGTGCTCCAAGTCTGATCTCAGCGGCGACCGGCAGTTTCTCCTCCAGCCCGATCTCCCGGATCTTGCAGCCGATCTCCCACGCTGTCGACAGGTCGAAGGACTCGAAACGTAACTCTTCGCGCTGTTTGGATAACTCGGTGAGCATCTCCTCAGGACGCCCACTCAATTCGTCTAATTTCTGGCTGAGGGCCGTGAACCGCTTTGCGAGTGTGCTCATTTGTGCTCTCCTGACTCCTTCGTTGGTAGTCGTTGACTGCGTTCACCGTATTGACGCGTGTCAAGTAATGTCAGAACAATAAGCCAAATCATTGACGCGTGTCAAGAACAAAGGCTGACTTTCCGATAACACTGTTTCGCGGGTGCTTCGAAGTGGGCGCGACAACAGGTAGTAGTCTGTAGTCGCGTCAAAGAGGAGTGGCATGGTGTCTATCAACCAGAAGGGCCTGGCAGAGCACTTGGGCATCTCGCGTTCCCTCGTCTCAATGGCGCTCGCGAACTCTCCACTCGTCGCTGAGGAGACTAAACGTCGGGTGGAGGTAGCCGCCGCCGAGTTGGGTTATGTGCGCGATCTTGGTGCCGCGACTCTGGCTGGCGGTCGAGCGACCGTCGTCGGTGTGCTAGTCCCGAACCTGCGGAACTCCTTCTTCGAAGGCATCGTCGAACCGATCGAGCGGTATGCCGAGGCCAATGGCCTGACGGCGCTGATGGCCACGACCGGCAGTGTGCTGGACACCACTTCCAGCTACCGCGAGCGGGAGCGCCGTGTGGTGCGCAAGCTACGCGAGTTGCGCGCTGCTGGGATGATCGTCATCACCCCAGCGGGCAGTGTGCGCACTCTGCACGAATACGCCAGACTCTTCCCAGCTATCGTGATCGGCTCACAGAAGATCGGCGGTATGGCTGATACTGTGCATGTCAGCGAGCCAGCCGCCGCCGAACTCATCGTGGCACGGGCTTTGGAGCGTGGTGCCACGCGGATCGCCAACCTAGCGATCTCGGTCACCGGGCATGATGATTCCATCGCCTACCGCGCTTTCTGCCTGGAGGAAGCCGCCCGGGGCAAACTGAAGTATCTGCGGCTGAGCACCGTCGACGCCGCAGTGCGACTGGCCACCGGGGCCGACCGGCTCGCCATCGCCGCCCACAATGACCAGATTGCCATAAACCTGGTGGCCGCTTTGCGCGCAGTCAGTATCAGGGTCGGGCAGCGGGTTCAAGTCATAGGATTCGATGACACGCACTTGGCACAGATGCCCGAATTTGATCTCACATCAATCAGCCAGAACTCCCCGTTGATGGCTCAAGAAGCCGTCCAATTGCTGCTCTCCCGGTTGGAAAATCCGAAGCTTCGGGGCCGCGAAGTGGTGGTGGCCCCCATGCTCAGCGTGCGCTCTTCCGGCTAGAAGTTAATTGTTTGACACGCATCAGTCCTCACGGTAAGGTCTCCTCTAAACTTATTTGTCGCGTGTCAAATAGGTTGGAAGAAGTCACGCAGGACGCCACCAGTCAACAGCAGCGCCGAACAAGTGATCGACTACTGATGCGAATAAAGGAAAGCGAGTGATGTTATGAAACTCGGTGTCTACAACGCAATCCTCCACGACCGGCCGTTGTCAGAAGCCATCAAAGTGATTGCCGCACTCGGGTTGGATGGTATCGAGATCAATTCTGGAGGATTTCTGCCACCAACGCATATCCCGAACCTCGACGAAATCATCTCCGAGCCGGCGGCTGCTGAAGCCTACTTGGCCCAGTTTGAGGGTACGGGAGTGTCCATCGCCGGTCTCAATTGCAACGGCAATCCGCTGCATCCGAATCCGGTGATTGGTACCAAACACGCCGAAGACGTGCGCAAATCCATTCGTGCTGCTGCGGCCCTGGGTCAGAACCGGGTGGTCACCATGTCTGGTTTGCCTGGTGGCGAGCCGGGCGCGCTACGTCCGAATTGGGTCGTCAACGCTTGGAACTCGGCGGCTTTAGATGTGTTGGACTACCAGTGGGAAATCGCTGCGGAGTTCTGGAGCGAGATAGACCAGTTGGCGAAAGACCACGGCGTGAAAGTCGCCTTGGAATTGCATCCACAGAATATTGTTTTCAATGCCCGCGACATCCGCAAACTTGTGGAGTTGACCGGGGCGACGCACGTTGGCGTGGAGTTGGACGCCTCGCACTTGTTCTGGCAGCAGGCCGATCCAGTTGCCGTGGCCAGGGATCTCGGGCCATTGATCTTCCACGCCGCCGCCAAAGACATTCGGGTCAATCCCGAATATGTCAAGCTCAATGGGGTGTTGGACAATGGCTTCCGCCGTCTCGACCCCAGCGAGCTACGCACCAACCTGGGTGGGGATGAATGGGCTAATGAGTGGCCGAAAGACTCCTCCTGGGATTTCGTCGCCCTCGGCAAGG
>JAISCH010000360.1 GCA_031265725.1 Propionibacteriaceae bacterium | reverse complement strand
TATGTCATCAATCGCGGCTACGAGGACCTGCCCAAGCGGCTGAACCAGTTGGGGGCGCACATCGAGACCTTCACCGAGTGAAGCTAGACCGGCACCGCCTCGAAGTGGTACGAGGGATTGACGATCTCATCCTGTGCTCCGGTCAACAGCAATTCCGCGCTGTCGGCGTCAGCCGTGGCCCGGAGCAGCGAATAGACCGAATCCGCCGTGCTGGCCAAAGCCTGCCGGGAGTCGGTGGCCAGATAGTTGGCCAGGAAAAGTGCTGCGGTAATGTCTCCGGAGCCGGTGAAATTCCGCCCGATCAGCGGCGTCGTCACCTTCCATGCTCCGGTTGAGTCGATCACCAGCATCGTCAAAGTGTTGTCCTGCGCGTCCGCCAGGATCGTGCTGGTGACCAAGACCACTTCCGGCCCCAGCTCCCGCAAGCTGTTCGCGGCGTTGAGCACCTCGGCCAGGGTGCGGGTCGTGCTCCCAGTCAGGTAGTCGAGTTCGAAATGGTTCGGCGTGACGATCTGAGCACGCGGCACGACTTGGTCACGCATGAATTCCGGAATCCCCGGACGGACGTACACTCCCCTGCCCTCGTCCCCGATCACCGGGTCGCAGCAGTAGATCGCCTGGGGATTGCGCTGGAGCACCAAATCATAGGCGGCGAGCACCTGAGCACCGACGTCGGCTGCGCCCTGGTACCCAGAGAGCACGGCATCGACCTGTCCGAGCACGCCCCGCTCGTCAATGCCCTTGATCACGTCAGCGACGTCTTGGGCGGACAGCAACGGACCCCGCCAGCTCCCATAGCCGGTGTGATTGGAGAAATGGACGGTGATGACCGGCCATACTTCGACCCCGCACCTCATCAGCGGGAAGGTCGCGGCTGAATTGCCGACATGTCCGTAGGCGACGCTCGATTGGATCGAAAGAATGGTGGTCATGAGGACACACTCTATCCCAAGTGGGCACGCTCCATCCCAAACTGTGTATACACGCGCATTTCGCGGTCGTGTCGCTATTGACGCGACCTCTTGGGCCATACTGGGACTGTGGCCGACATTCCCGCTGTGCTAGCCCAGCCCTTTATCCCGATAGCCCACCGTGGCGGTTCGCTCTATCCGGCGAATATCGGCCATGAGAACACTCTGCAGGCTTTCCAAGCCGCCGCTGATGAGGGCTTTCGTTATTTTGAGACTGATGTGCATGTCACCAAAGACGGCGTGCTGGTGGCATTCCACGACAGCGCCGTCGACCGGATGACCGCCTCCAGCGGGAATATCGCCGAATACGACTACGCGGAACTGCGGAAGATACCTGTGGACGGGCATTACAGCGTGCCGACGATGGCGGAACTCCTCGCAGCCTTCCCGGACGCTTTTTTCAACATAGACCTCAAAGCGGCAGGCACTCCGGCTGCACTAGCCAAAGTCATTCAGGACACCGCCGCCCACGACAGAGTGCTGGTCACCTCGTTCTCGCTGCGCAGGCTACGGGAATTCCGACGGAGAATCGACCGTCGGGTGGCACAGGGAGCTGGGGTCTGGGTGGTCGCCGCGCAACTCGTCTGCTTCCGGCTGGGAATTGCGATCCGGCTGTCCCCGGCTGTGGCCCTCCAAGTCCCGCTCCGTTTCGGCCCGCTCACCGTGCTCACCCCGCGATTCATAGCGTCGGCGCACCGGGCCGGTCTCAAAATCCATGTCTGGACGATTGACGACCCCGCCGAGATGCGGCGTCTGATCGAGCTGGGGGTGGACGGCATCCTGAGCGACCGGATCGACGTGCTGAAAGAGGTCTGCGTAGAGCGCGGACTCTGGTAATTCAACTAAGAGCTAATCTGGGAATGAACCCCGGTATGGGTCAATGCGATCCGTTACACCAAATCTGCTGGCAATTCAGCTAAGAGCAAATCTGGGAATGAACCCCGGCCGCTTCGAGTTATTGAGAAAGTCATTAACTCAAAGGGGGGGAATACAGTGGAACGCGCCTTTCGCGGCCTTAGCATGAGCCAAGCCAGTTTCGCTTCTACCGAAGGCATAGATTTCGCGACAAGACAAGAAATTGGTTTTCATTGCGATAGCGGCCATATTTACACGCGCACTTTTTCCGACGAGATTGTTCCGCCGACTGAGTGGGACTGCCCCCGGTGCGGCACGCTCTCCAAGCGCACTGACGGCACGGTCGGGGAAGAGAAGCCCGTCACCCGCAGGCGCAGCCATTGGGACATGCTGCGCGAGCGGCGTTCAATGGAGGAATTGCAGCAATTACTCACTGAGCGCTTGGCAGAGATTCGCGCGATCCACGAAGCAGCCGAAGAAATCTAGCGTTTGAATAGGGATTTCAACTGGCGCATGCGGTAGCTGATTCCCCAGCGCGTAGTGAGCAGCAGCGCCTCGACCACGATCTGCGTGCTCATCTTGGATTGCCCGGCCACTCGCTCCGCGAAAACAATCGGCACTTCCGCCACCCGGTATCCGGCTTGCACGGCCCGCCAGGCCAGATCGACCTGAAAACCGTAGCCAGCGGCTTCCACGCCGTCCAAGTCGATGCCGCGCAGGGTGTCCGCCCGCCAGGCGGCAAAACCGCCAGTGGCATCTTTGACCGGGATGCCGAGCCACAATCTGCTCCACAGATTGCCGCCCCGGGAGAGGAATTCCCGGCTCTTCGGCCAGTTCAGCACTTGCCCGCCGCTCACCCAGCGGGAGCCCTTGACCACATCGGCGCTGGCCAGCCTCGCCAACAGGTCAGGCAATTGCTCTGGCCGGTGCGAGCCGTCGGCATCATGTTCCACCAGAACGCCA
>JAISCH010000351.1 GCA_031265725.1 Propionibacteriaceae bacterium | reverse complement strand
CCGGTTGCCGAAGTCGCGGGTGTCGCGGACCACATCGTTCTCCGTCGCCGGAGCCGATGGCTACATGACCTCCGGCATGTACGAGGACGGCTCGTTGGGCGAGTTGTTCCTGAAGCTGGGCAAGCAGGGTTCCACGCTGGCCGGAGTCATGGACGCCTTCTCCATCGCGGTCTCTATCGGGCTGCAGTACGGCGTCCCGCTGGGCACTTTTGTGCAGAAATTCACCAACTTGAAATTCGAGCCGGCTGGGATGACCGACGATCCGGATATCCGGATGGCCCAGTCGATCATGGATTACATCTTCCGCCGGGTCTCACTGGACTTCCTCTCCTTTGACGAGCGCGCCGAGTTGGGCATCTACACCGCCGCTGAGCGTAAGCGTTATCTGGAGACGGGTTCCTACCTGCCGGAGGAGAGCGAATTGATCGAATCGGAGGCGCTGAAGAACGATGCCGCCGACAATCTGCATCTCAACGGTCCCGGCCCCATCCAGCCTGCCTTGGTGGAACCATCCGGGGAGACCCGGATAACGAGCGTTGCGACCTCCACTGCCGACGTGCTGTCCAATATCACCGGAGTGAAAGTGGACGCCCCGCTCTGCATGACCTGTGGCACCAAGATGCGCCCATCCGGCTCCTGCTACGTCTGCGAGGGCTGCGGTTCCACCAGCGGTTGCAGCTAGCGCAGGGTCTCGAATCGGAAGAAGTGGCTTCCTTGCCAGTCAAGGATTCCCTCCACGCCGGGGCTCAGTTCTGCTGCCTCGCTCTCGGCCACGGCGAGTTCCACGCTGGTTCCGTCACCAAAGGTGAAAGTGGCGAGATGCTGCCGGAATCCGTTCTCGACTTTGACCCGCACTCCCGCGACCACGGCATCGGCCCGGCGCTGCCCGCCTTCCTCCAGCCGGAGCATCCCGCTCTTGGCGAGTTTGAGCCGCACTTCATGCTCCAACCTCGCCTTGCGGGACTCCGTGCCCAGCTTGTAGTAGATGAGCATGGCCAGCAAAACACCACCCATCAGGACTGTCAGCGCGAGTACCATCGGCATGGGGAAATTATAGCGACGGGGACGCAGCCTTGCGGCGCGGTGTATGATGCGGTGTATGCAACGCACAAACATCTTTTTGGACGAACGGCAGACAGCAGTTCTGGATCGTATCGCCGCAGATGGCGGTGTCTCCAGGTCCGTTGTCATTCGGGAGTTGCTTGATGGGGCATTGTTCGGCCGAGGCGATGATGCCGCTGAAGATATTGCCGCTATTGAGGCGTCTTTCGGAGTGTTGAAGGATTTTGAGCCTTTGGATAGAGGCATAGCCGAACGTGACAGATATCTACAGTCGTGTTGGGAGAACTGACTGTGCGGTTACTTGACACTGATGTGCTGATCTGTCATTTGCGGGGCAAACAGGTCGCACACGATTGGCTGGTTGAGGCCCGGATTGCAGACAAACTCTGTGCCAGCGTGGTGACAGTCGTTGAACTGATCGGAGGGATGCGTTCTGCCGAGAAGGCACAGGTGCTGCGGTTGGTGTCTTCGTTGCGAATTCTGCCGGTGACCGAAGTAGTCGCTCGCAGAGCGGGAGAGTTCATGCGGATTTACCGCGCCTCCCATCAAGGTGTGTCAACGGCTGACTACATGATAGCTGCAACCGCTGACATAGAAGGCGCATATTTGGCGACCTTGAATGTGAAGCACTACCCGATGTTTGCTGATCTGCGACCGGCATTCAAGTTGGATTAAGAAATCTTGGCCCTGGCTGGGGTCAAGCTGTCTTGCCGGGGCCTACTTCTTGGTGGTTGCGTAGGCGACGCCGGGAGCGTTGTTGCCTTGGGCGTTTCGCTGGTTTTTCGGCTTGCGACTCAGAGCGGTGTTTTTTCTCGCCTGGTTTGGAGTCGCGGGGCTTCGGGTCACGAGGTTGCGGCTCTTGCAGCCAGGGTTTCACTCCTTCGGGGATGCCGAGGTCGGAGAGCAGATGGGGGGAGGTCGAGTAGGTCTCGGCCGGCTCCGGCAAGTTGAGGTCGAGGGCCTTGTTGATCAGCTTCCAACGGGTGATATCGGGCCAGTCGACCAGGGTCACCGCCACTCCTTTGGCACCGGCCCGGCCAGTGCGGCCGATGCGGTGGACGTAGGTCAACTCGTTGTCCGGGCATTCATAGTTGATCACATGGGTGACATCGTCGATATCGATCCCGCGCGCGGCCACATCGGTGGCGACCAGGACGTCGGCCCGGCCGTCGCGGAAACGCTTCAACGCCTTCTCGCGGACGACTTGGGACAGGTCGCCGTGGATCGCAGTTGCTTTGAAGCCGCCGTCGTGCAATTCGTCGCTGAGCCGCTGCGCGGAGCGCTTGGTTCGGGTGAAGATGATCGTCCGGCCTCGGCCGTCGGCCTGCAGAATCTTGCCAACCATGGCGGGCTTGTCTAAATCATGGGCCTGGTAGACGTACTGGGCGGTGTCCGGCACGGTCAGGTGTGAGTCACGGGTCTCCGCGCGCACATTGACCGCCTGGTTCAGATGGGTCCGGGCCAAGGAGACGATGGCTGCTGGCATCGTCGCGGAGAAGAGCATGGTCTGCCGCGACTTCGGCGTCCGGGCGATCAGCGTCTCCACATCGGGCAGGAAGCCGAGGTCGAGCATCTCGTCGGCCTCGTCCAGAACCAGCACCTTGACGTTGGAGAGCACCAGCGAACGGCGCTGCACCAAATCGAGCAGACGGCCCGGAGTGCCGACCACCACGTCGACTCCGGCAGTCAGTGCGTCCAGTTGCGGCTCGTAGCCGACCCCGCCGTAGACGGTGAGAATCCGGGCCTTGCGGACCGTGGACGCCTCAATCAGATCTTGGGTCACTTGGAGGGCCAATTCCCGGGTGGGGCACATCACCAAGGCCTGCGGCGACCCGTCCTGGTGGTCCTCGTCACCGGGCACGGTGATCCGCTGCAGCAATGAGACGCCGAAAGCCAGCGTCTTGCCGGTGCCGGTGCGGGCTTGTCCGATCAGGTCGGTGCCGGCGATAGCTATCGGTATCGCCAGCGTTTGGATCGGGAACGGCTCGGTTATCCCAGCTTGGGCGAGGGCTTCGACAATGGGCGGGATGACTCCGAGGTCGGCAAAACTACGCCGTTCACTCACTGCGCGACCCCGAATCCGACCTTGCGGGCATTCTCTTTGCCCAATTCCAAATAAGCGATCTTCGCGGCTGGAATGAGCACTTTGCGGCCATTCTCGTCGCGCAACTGCAGCACGCCGTCCTCGCTGATCGCTTTGAGCACAGCCTTCTCGATCTCGTCCGCTGTCTGCTTCGACTCCAGGGTCAATTCACGGCCACTATGCTGTATCCCCACTTTGATTTCCACTAAACCTCCTATAACCCCAACGAAGTGATTCGTTCGTTCCAGCCACTACGATACTTTGTCTCGCACTACCGGCTGGCGGGGATCGCCCGAAATGTCGTCGCAACGCTCCGAACTGCTGCTTCCGGGTACCCCAGACTCGCAGAACTTGACCCATTCGTCAAAGTCAGCCGAATTGATCTGCTTACTGAGTGAAT
>JAISCH010000337.1 GCA_031265725.1 Propionibacteriaceae bacterium | reverse complement strand
ACCCAAAGACGAAGAACTGAACTCCAAACCAAGACCACCCAAATACTCCGGCACCTCCAAATCCACCTCAATATCACCAGACTGCTGGAAGCAACCCACTGGCACGTTGTACCAGTCGGGCAACAGATTCTCGGCCGTCTCGAAATTCGGGTCTTGCGGGCCCAGGACCCACCTGAAGTTCGGATGATTGAGCGCCTGCGTCACGCTCGAATCCGGGAACTGGTTGATGACCCAGCCGAGGTTGTACGAGGTGTACTTGACGTATGGGTACTTCTCGTCGAAGCCGCGGGCAGGGTTGCCGTTGATGATCTGATCGATTATCACCGACGAAGTCAGTCCGCTCTCGGCCATCGAGATGAGTTTGCCATCCTCACGGGCCAACTTGGCCATGGCGTTGAGCGAAGCCGCGAACATCTCTTGAATCTTCGCCGTCTGGTTCCTGTACGGATGGTAGCTGTGGCCGGCCCCGTTCTCCCAGTAGTTGTCCAGGCCATAGACGTCCACATAGTCCGCTCCTGGGAACCCTTCCATCCATTTCCGCATGTAGAAGTCATCGAACTTGGAGTTCCCGGTCACTGCGTCGGGGACAAACCAGGAGTCGAACTCGGTCGAGACGTTCGCCTGCGGCGCGCCGGTCGTTGGGTTGAGGTCCAGCGGCACGGCTGCGAAGTTCAGGAAGAACGGTTCGTTCCAATGCGCCGAAGTCGGCCCAAAGGCCGAATCGGCGACTTCCGCCTTGATGGCGGTCCACTGGTTCAGCACGGCTGTCCGGGTGGTTCCCGAGGGCCAACGATAGTTGATGTACAAGTCGATCAGCGCCTCCAGTGAGGGGTCCTCGACCAAGTCGCTGTAGAAATAGGACGGCTCGCCCAAGCGCGAACGATCAGGAGATATGACGTACAAGAAGTTGTGCACCCCGTGGTCGCGGAAGTAGTCGACCGTGTACTGCCAAAGATCGACGTATTCTTGAATCTCGGCTGGACGCCAGCCCCGCTCCATGTCGTCGATTCCCCACCAGAACCAGTCGCCCGAATGCTCATGGTACGGTCGCAGAAGAATGGGAATCGGCGTGCCGCCGTTGGCCGCGGTCAGGTCGTCATTGAAGTCGATGTACGAGTCGAGCCAGGACTGGTACCGAGCGTTGAGCTCGCCTCCGGGCAGGACCATCGATGTGGCCGTTCCGGAGGAATGATCCGTCCAGGTGCCGGGCTTGTACAGGTTGTAGTCGTACACCCCATAGGTCACGGGATTGACCGAGTGGACGGACAACGTGGTGATGCCGCCCCAGCTATATTCCTCCGCGATGTACTGGACCTGGTCGGTCCAGAGCAGGCCGTCGGTGCTTGTCGGATAACCGTCCGACCCCGTCACGTTGAATTTCGCATTCGTACCGCCCGTCTGTGCGTCGATGCGAGAGTTCGCGTAAGCCGGGGGCCGACCCGTGCCTTGGGCGCTGCCCCAGTCCGCCACGTCGTTCTTCAGTTCGTAATGGCCGATCTGCCAGCCGAACACCGCGGGGTACCGGTAGATCGCGGGAGTGTTGCTCCCGTATCCGGCGTAGGTCGCCGATGTCCCATAGTTGTGATTGGCCGCAGTCCAGGTCTGATACCGGTTGTTGGCCTGGTCTTGGTGGCGCCCGTACAGGAAAATGTCGCCAGCGCTGTAGTACATGTTTTGGAACAGGTTCACGGTCTCGGTTGTGGCATCCTCGTCAATCGGCATGACGAGGTCTTGGCAGGGAACCGCCGCATTAACCGTTTCAGAATCATCGGCCACAGCGACTCCGGAGCCCAAGGCCACCACGCCGAACGCGGCGAGGGGCACTGACAATATAGCTGCCACCAGCTTCTTTGTCTTCGTCTGGGGCAAGAATCTCATAAACACAACCTCCTTGTTGCTTTCAGATTGGCCGAGCTGGGCAGACCGGCCTAAGTGATCAGACTAGTTTCTGGACGGGCTTTGCGCAACCGGTTAAGGTCCCGGATGTCGCGCCTTCGGGCGCATGTCTGGGCTTCGAGCGCCAGCCCAGCCCTCGAGCGGATGCCGTCACCCGTGCCATCACCCCTTTGGCCAATCCCCGCGACGCCTGCCGCAGCCCATGTGCCGTGCCTCGCCAGCCGTCCGAACCGATCGAACCGATCGAACCGGTCGGCCCCTTGACCGGTTCATCACATGCGGCTAGTGTTGAAAGCACAATCGGCGCGATAGCAGTGATGGTATCCGCCCTGAACCGGTTCGGCACCACCACAGTCTTGGTCTTTCATGAGCTGGAGGCGGCGGCTCCACGGACTTGCCGCCAAGGCCAGCCCGCCCCACGGATCACGACCCTGGATTGGCTTCGCCGGGGCCTACGCCAACAGCAAAGGAAAGGACCACAATTATGCCCCCCCCCCCATTAGTCGCCGCACACGCAAGGCTCTGACCGCGGCCATTGGCGCGATCGCCTTGGCCGCGATCGGGCTGACCTCGGCCCCGGCTTTCGCGGCCGACCCGCCCGCGTTTGTCATCGCCTTGGACAATTTCGACAGCTACGCGAACAGTGCGGCGCTGTCACAGGCCTACGCGCGCAACACCAGCGGCGGAGCCAATACCGTCTCACTGGTGGATTCTCCGTTCGGACCCCAGTACGGACAAGCCATGCAATTGAGCTACAGCTACCAGAGCGGCTATTCGGGCAGGACCCTGACGGTCCCGGCCGGGTACTGGCCGGACTTGGCACAGGTCGACTTGTGGATACAGAGCGATGCGGCTGGCCAGGACGTCCTACTGCAATTCCTTGACGGCGCATCCTATGAATGCCACTTGAACAGCTTCAACGATTTCGACCCGGCCTCGACTGATCCGCAGCACCTGTCCATTCCGATCAGCGCGTTCCTTCCCAAGACGGGAGCAGGCACGCTCGACACCACCAAGGTGACCACTTTCGGAATCTACGTCAACCAAGTCGACAACGGATCGGGCGGCGTCTTCACCTTCGATGAGATCGAATTGGGCTTCGCCTCCGAACCCGTCCTGCCCCAGGTCTCGTTCTCCCAGACCGCGTTGGACGCCGGTGGCCACACCAACATAATCTCGCTGCTCAACGCTGCGGCGACCCTGCCCGCGGGCGGAAAGATCACCCAAGCGACTTACACCTCCGACAACCCCGACGTGCTGGCGAACTACGGCCGGTTCGTGCCCAAGGGGGACTTCCAAGGCTCCGGCTCCGCTGCCGTTGCCCTCGATCAAGTCAAGCTGTTCTTCGCCGGGACCACATTCACCTTGACGGTCAACACCATCTTGAACGTGACAGTCGCCGATTTGGCGCCGGCGGTGGACGTGATCGACTACCTCAACTCGTTGACCGGCCATGGCACCGTCGCAGCCATGCATCACGACCAGTCCTATTCGAATCCGGCCAATTGCGACTCGCTGCACCAACGAGTGGCCAACGAGTTCGGCGTCTACCCTGGGTTCTACAGCGCCGACTTCCTGACCGGTTCGACTGTCAACTACCGCCAGAACATGATCAACGAAGTCATACGCCAATGGGACAACGGCAACATGGTCCAGATCATGTTCCACGTCTCGCCCCCGCAATACACCGTGGCTCAGGAGTCCCAAGGCAACTGGGGCGGCGACCAGGCTCACGAGACGTTGCCCAGCCCCAATCGGATCTACTCGTTCGTCTACAACGACCAGTGGCAGGAGTTGATGACGGATGGCACCGCGCTCAACACCAATTGGAAGCTGCGCATGGACGAATACG
>JAISCH010000121.1 GCA_031265725.1 Propionibacteriaceae bacterium | reverse complement strand
ATGCCCGAAGCGGTGGCGATACCAGCGGCCTGGATTTTGGCGTCCATACCGCCGGTGCCGACGCCCGACCCGGCTTTGGACACATCGGCGTCCACTTTGTCGCAGTCGGCCACCTCGGCTATCCGGCGCGCGGCGGGGTCAGCCGGATGGGCGCTGTAGAGCGCGTCCACGTCGCTGAGCAGGATGAGCGCGTCCGCGCCGACCAGATGGGCCACCAACGCCGCCAAGCGGTCGTTGTCGCCGAAGCGAATCTCGTGGGTGGCCACCGTGTCGTTCTCGTTTACTATCGGCACCACTCCCAATTCGAGCAGTCTGGTAAAGGTGCGCAAGGCGTTGCGGTAGTGGCCCTGCCGGGCCACATCCTCCACCGTCAGCAGCACCTGGCCGACAATCAGCCCATGCTTGGCGAAGAGAGTGGAATAGCGTCCGACCAGCAGGCTCTGCCCCACCGCTGCGGCGGCCTGCAGACTGGCCAGGTCGCGCGGGCGCTGCCGCAGCAACAACGGGGCCAGGCCCGAGGCCATCGCCCCGGACGACACCAGCACTACTTCCTGTCCCCGGTCGCGGGCGGCGGCCAGCGCGTCCACCAGCGCGCCCATCCGTCTGGTGTCCAGCGCCCCTTGCCGGTCGGTGAGCGAATTGGAGCCGACCTTGACGACCAGCCGCCTGGCGTCGGCGATCTGGCTCCAGTTTGCTGACTCCATTGGGCTACTCCTGCCGGTCGAATACCTTGCGGGGACCACGAGCGCAGCGGACTCCGGCTTCCCCGGCGAACATTCTCGGCACTGAGCGGCCTGATGGGCTAGTCATTGATCTCCCCATTCCCAACTGGTTCGGTCAGCGCGTCGGGATACGACTCGTCGTCTTGGGCGTGGTACTCGGCATCCTTGGCCCGACGGCGCGCGGCGGCCGGGCGCGGCTGGTTGAGCCGTTGGTCATCGCCTCGGCGGGCCAGCAATTCCGCGCCGACCTCGATCTGCGGGGCGAAATCGAAAACCACCGGATCGACACCAGCGCCGATGGCCACCGCGTCACCGGCCTCAGCCCCGCTGGCCAGCAATTCGGCCTCGATGCCCAGGCGGGCGAAACGGTCGGCCAGGAAGCCGACTGCCTCGGCGTTGCCGAAGTCGGTCTGCCGCACCCAGCGCTCCGGCTTGGCCCCGCGCACCCGCCAGAGGAATCCGCCAGCGGGATCGTCCTGCTTCGCAACGGTGAATTCCGGACCGTCGGCTATCGGCTTGGGCCGAATCACAATCCGCTTCGGAGCAGGCGGTGGGGCCAGTCGACGGCGTTCGGTCACCAGCGCGGCCATCGCATAGCTGAGTTCTTGCAACCCGCGTCCGGTCTTGGTGGAGATCTCGTAAACCGGCCAACCCCGGCTGGCAATGTCAGGAGCGACCAATTCGGCCAGCTCGGCGGCGTCGGAGATGTCGGTCTTGTTCAGGGCGACCATGCGCGGGCGGTCCTGCAGACCCCCGTGCGCGGCCAACTCGGCCTCGATCACATCCAGGTCGCTCACCGGATCACGGCCCGGCTCATAGGTGGCGCAGTCCACCACATGCACAATCGCCTGGCAACGTTCGATATGGCGGAGGAATTCGTGGCCAAGCCCCTTGCCCAGACTGGCCCCGGCGATCAGGCCCGGCACGTCGGCCACAGTGAAGGTGGTGTCCCCGCGCACCACCACGCCCAGATTGGGCACCAGAGTGGTGAAGGGGTAGTCGGCGATCTTCGGCCTGGCCCGGGAGATCGCCGCGATCAGCGACGACTTGCCCGCACTGGGGAAGCCGACCAAGCCAATATCGGCCACCACTTTCAACTCGAGTTGGATGGTACGGCTCTCCCCGGCCTCACCGAGCAGGGCGAAACCGGGCGCTTTCCGGGAGGACGACGCCAGAGCCGCATTGCCCAGCCCCCCTCGTCCGCCCTGGGCGACGATCACTTCCGCCCCCGTGCCGATCAGATCAGCCAACTGCTCCCCAGAATCAGCGTCGCAGACAAGGGTGCCGTCCGGCACCAGCAGCACAACATCCTCACCGTTGGCCCCATTGCCGAAATCTCCCCGCCCCTGCTGCCCGTTCTGCGCCCGCCGCTGCGACTGCCGGTGGTAGTCCACCAATGTGGTCAGCCCCGGATCGACCCGCAGCATGATAGAGCCGCCATTACCCCCGTTGCCCCCATCCGGACCACCCAGCGGCTTGAACTTCTCCCGATGCACACTCGCACAACCATTGCCGCCATTCCCGGCAGCCACCCGCAGCGTGACCCGGTCCACAAACGAAGGAATCCCCATAATCAGCGCAACTCTACCGGCTAACCCGCCTCACCCTCTATTGAATGCCAACAAATCGCCCCGATCACCCATCCAGACATCAGCCCCCACCACCCCTCTCCAGCCGACACAACCAGCAAAATCTATGTAAATCTGCATTCGAAATGCCGATTTACATAAGTTTTGGACTACGATAAGCCCATGCTGATTGAAAGACAAGCAGCGCCCAGAGTGCTCGAAATGCTGCGCTACTTCCCGGTGGTTGCCCTCACCGGAGCCAGGCAGGTGGGAAAGACGACGCTGTTGCGGTGCGCGCAGCGCGACTGGAAGTACTTCAATCTGGAATCCCCGGACACTCGCACACTGATCGAATCCGATCCGGTTGGCTTCTTGGAGAGCCATCCGGACCAGATCATCTTGGATGAGATCCAGCGTGTTCCAAACTTGCTGTCGCACCTCCAAGTAGTTGTCGATGAGGACCGTCGCCCTGGAAAGTTTTTGATCTCCGGATCGCAAAACCTCTTGCTGAGCGAGTCGATATCACAGACCCTTGCCGGTCGCGCCGCTTACGTTGCCCTGCCCGGAGTGTCCCAGACCGAGTTGCGCGGCGCTGGATTGCAAGGAGAAGACGTGAACGAGACGCTTTTCGCGGGATCGTACCCAGGACGGATCTCCGACGCGATCCCTCCACATATCTTCTTCGACCAGTACATAGCGACTTACCTGGAGCGTGATTTACGGACTTTGCGGAACGTGACTGACTTGACCCAGTTCCGTCGTTTCATGGCGCTACTAGCTGGTCGGATAGGCAGCACACTCGACTATGCCTCGATAGCAAACGATATCGGTACGGCTCCGAATACCCTGCGCCGCTGGTTGTCAGTGTTGGAAGCCAGTTATCTGGTCTACGAACTGCCGCCGTATTACAACAATTTCGGCAAGCGCTACATCAAGAGTCCGAAGCTGTACTTCACCGACACTGGCTTGGTCTGTAGGCTGCTCGGACTCACCTCAGCGGCCCAATTGGAAGGACATTTCGCTCGCGGAGGACTGTTCGAGAACTACGTCATCATGGAAGTGGCCAAGCAAATCCAGAATCTTGGCTTGGACACCAAGTTGTATTTCTACCGGGACTCAAACCAAGTCGAAGTCGACCTGCTGATTGAGCGGGCGGGAACGATCACCCCAGTGGAAATCAAATCCTCGGCCACATTCACAAATTCCTTCCTAAAGGGATTGGCGAAGTGGGCCACGCTGACAAACCAGCCAAAAACCTGTGGCAAACTCGTCCACTCAGGCCGGCCCGGACCAATCGGACAAGTCGAACTCGTAAACGTCTTAGACCTGACTCCCGTCCAGAGCCAGTAATCCATCGCTTCACGGGCACTCTTAACCCAATGTAGCCGCCATCATGAGCAAGAATGAGACAGAAAAGCCAGCAAATCGCTCAGTCCAGCGGCGGACTCGACCCTGACCCACCACGATCCAGAAGAGCCTAAAAACTCGGCTTATGTTTAAATTTTCATTTAACAGGTCCTGTTTGGGTTGTTGACTCAGCCCTGCCGCCGCCAATACCCGTATGTCCACATTTTTTGCATCGATATGTACTGGAAAGTTCATAATCATTGCCGGTCGGGGTATGAATTGCTGCATAATCATGGTTATATGCCAATGCATGGCAATCTGAACATTTTTTTCGACAACTCGGGGCGGAAATCCACGTGTGCATTATATTATGAAACAAACGTTCCCAGTTCGCATCATTGGCATCTTTACCCATTATGCCATTGCATATTTTACACACTAATTGACATTTGCTCTTTTTTGTTTTTTCCCACTGATGGGGTCCCCAGAACTTAACTTGTTCCAATCCGCACGCTTCACATCTTTCTTTACACGTGGTTCCGGGAATAGTTTCCCATTTATGCGCCCGTTCTTCAGCCAGCCCGCATTCTTTGCATACCACCCAGCATTTATCGGGCACTCTTTCCCATATATGATTCTTGCGCGCCTCTCCACATACGCTACATTTTTCTTGACATTGGCCGGGTATCTGTTCCCAATCGCAGCGATATCCATTTTTTTCGCCACACACTCTACAAATGCAATGATTCCAATCATGTTCTGCAAGTATGCGTTTCGTGCCGCACGCACGGCAAGTACAGTAATTCCAATCATGCTGCTCAGGTTGCTTCCTACCGCAACGCCTGCATTCCCCTTTGCATAAATCATAATCATGCTGCTCGTAGCGCAGCGTGCCACAATGGGAACATTTGCAGCCCTTCCACTCATGTCGCTCATCATGCCTTTCACCGCAGATGTCGCATACGCATACATTCCAACTGTGTTCACATATCTCCCTGAGTCGCTCTTGAGCGGAGCATTCTACCCGCCATCCCACAGAATGATGGTTTATTATTTCTTTCAATTTTACTGGATCAGTTATTTTTTTTACCGCTCTTAATGCTTTTTTCATGTTATCGCTCTGCCATGCGGGTTTGAAAAATCCCATGATGCACACTCCTGT
>JAISCH010000331.1 GCA_031265725.1 Propionibacteriaceae bacterium | reverse complement strand
TTCGGCTTCAACTCGTCCAGCAGATGCCAGGCGATAGCCTCGCCCTCGCGGTCCTCGTCAGTGGCCAGGAACAGCTCGTCCACGTCTTTGAGTTTGGCCTTGAGGTCGCGCAGGGTCGCCTTCTTCCCGGCCGGCACGACATAGACCGGCATGAAGCCGTCATCGACGTTGACCCCGGTGCGCGCCCATTTCTCGCCTTTGAATTTGGCGGGAATCTCGGCGGCGGTGGTCGGCAAGTCGCGGACATGCCCGCGAGACGACTCAACGATGTACCCCGGCCCCAAGAATTTACTCAAGCTGACCGCCTTGGTAGGCGATTCCACTATGACAAGCCGATGCGGCTCTACTTTAGCCACTGTATTTCCTAGCTCAGAAGGTGATCTGACTAACTGATGTTAGCCACGATTGAGGCGAAGCTGTCAAATGCTTGTGTTTGTCAGTGAGTCGATTGAGTGAATGACGCTCTGTAAGAGCGGATATCCATATTTCCAGAAAAGTCACTTCGGAGCGAACAAATCTGAGCAGTGAAGTCTCAGTTTACCGGCGAACTGCCCAGCGTCACGGACTCAGAATGCCGTTTGCCAGTGGGGTCGATCCAGTTCACAGTGACGGTGGTGTCCGGCTCCAAAGCCCGGATCACATTGGCCAAATTAGTGTCCCCGCTGATCTGGGTGCCATCGATTGCGATCAGGGTGGAACCTGCCACGATTCCGGCCTGATCGGCTGGGCCGTTCCGGACGACTTCCTGGATTTGGCGGCCACGACCGCTACCGGTGGCGGGCACCACAGTGATCCCGATATAGCCCGCTGGGCCGACTCGGACGGTTCCTTCGTCCCGACCGGCTTCGATGGTCCGGACGATGGAGATCGCATCGGAGATCGGAATGGCGAAGGAGATGGATTCTTTCTGCGATCCGGCTGTCGTCATCCCAGTGACTTGGGCTTGGCTGTCGAACATCGGGCCACCGGAATCACCCGGAACGGCGTTCGCCGTCGTGGCGATCATGCCCTCCAAGTTCTCCTCCGCGCCCCACGGGGAGTCCGAGGTGACTGTCAAAGACTGGTCAAGCCCGATGACCCTTCCGTCTGCCCGGATCAACCGCCCGCCGCCCTCGGCATTGCCGACCACTGAGACTGAATCGCCCTCTTTCAGGGCGTCGTAGTCCAGCGTCACGGTTTGCAGGCCACCGGCTTCGGCCAATTGCAGCAGGGCGACATCGCGTTGCGCGTCGAAGCCCACTACAGTGGCGGAGTAAGTCTTGTCGTTGTCAACGATGGTCGCGGTCAGCGATTCAGTCCCGGCTACGACGTGGTAGTTGGTGAGCACCTTTCCCTCGGCAGTCAGCACCATGCCAGTCCCGGCGCTTTGCGAGTTGCCGGAGATGCCAGAAATCAGCACGATCCCCTTGGACTGATCAGCGGTCACTGAAGTGTCGGCGTTGCGGTAGTCGTCGTTCGGGTTCGGATAGGTCCGTGGCGCAGGTTGGGTGGGTGTCGGCTCGCTCGACGATCTGATCATGGAGACGATCTGGCCGCCAACGGCGAACGATCCGATGCCAAGCGCGAATGCCAACAGCAGCGCCACTATTGTCGTTCCCACTGTGCGCTTGGGTTTGCTGACCGGAGCGGGAGCGGGAGCGGGAGTGGGTGTCGGCGGCGGCCATTGTGTATAACCGCCATAGCCAGTCGAGTAAGGAGCACCCGGAGCGGAATAGGGATAGTTGGGAGCCTGATAGGGGACGCCGGGCGCTGGATATGGCGGATTGCTGGTGGGGTATTGCGAAGTGGGGTATCCAGCGCTGGCAGCGGGATAGGCGGCTCCGGTGGGCGGAGCAGCGTAAGGAGTAGCCGCCCAAGTGGCCAGCGGGACGTTCGTGGGTTGGTTGAAAGTGTTGGCGGCAGGCGGATAGGGATAGGACGGCGCGGCGGGTGCTGTTGCTGAGGGTGACGCGGAGCCAACAGTGGGGCTTGCTCCCGGATTATCCGGCTTGTCCAAATAACTTGGGCCGCTGGCCCAGAGAAGCGATGCCGCTGGGAAGTTGTAGCTGCTGGGAGCTGGCGGTGTGGGCGGTTGCCATTGGACCGCTGAGTTGGGCGGCGTCATCGGGTAAGGCGCGGACGCCGGAGGGTT
Source organism: Propionibacteriaceae bacterium (assembly GCA_031265725.1). GTDB lineage: Bacteria > Actinomycetota > Actinomycetes > Propionibacteriales > Propionibacteriaceae > Propionicimonas. Next base: position 1,497 of record JAISCH010000331.1, on the reverse strand, counting down.
CGGAGGAGGAGGGATGGGTGACGACGACCATTGCGCCGCCTGGGCAGCCGACGGTGCCGCATCGGTCGCAGGCGTGGTTGCGCCAGGCGACGACACGCCTTGGTCAGCCGCTACGGGCTTGGTTGGTTCAGACTCAGCCATCAAATCTCCTCGGTCAAATCTTACCGTTGTAAGAAAACCAGTGTGCTCGTTTAATCCAAGCCCAAGCTATGAGAATGCTGTGCGAACCTGTGAATCCGCGCCAGGCTTCCCAATGACACGCTCTGCCTGGGCCATGACCAACCACACTCAAACAAGTGATCTAGGTTACCTCGCTCTCTTCGACGGTGACAGTGGCTGTTCTCTGCTTGCCTTTGCTGGTTACCCAGGTCAATTTCACTTCTGATCCCGGTTTGAGCAGCCGGATGGCGTTGTCCGCGTCCTGTCGCACCTTGAGCAACTTGTCATCTATCGACAACAGGCTGTCGTCAGCTTTTATTCCGGCCCTCATCGCTGGCCCGTCTTCTGCCACCTCTGTCACCAAAGCGCCCGGCTGTCCGGGCAGCATTGCGTTGAGATCCAGGCCGAGGTAGCCCGCCCGGCCAATATGTAAGGTGTCCGGCTCCTCGACTTCGGAACGGAGGTTGTCGGCCGCGTCGACAACCGCACTGATTGGAATCGCGTAATAGCTGTGATAGGGGCCGATCACCATTGCCACAGTCTCGCCGTACTCAGTGGCTATGACACAACCGGCTTTCACGTTCGAACTCAGTTCCCACGCTTTTACTGGGGTGTTAGACCCGTCGTGGGAGAAGTCCGAGTTGGCGGTGGCGTCGAAATCGGTGACACTGATCGGATAGCTCTCCGATTGGTCGGCGCAGGCCACATATAGCTCGCTGTCCTCGTCCGCCTCAGTGTTGATCTCCGCTGGCGACCAGTCGTTGTCGTCATCGATATTGAAAATCGCTATGTCCCGGGCCGGATCGAAACCCAATAGTGTCGCTTCCCCGCCCAGTACATCCCGCGATCCGACCATTTGACTGTAGCTGGTGGCTATCGTGTCGGAGTCGAGGAGTAGCCCCTCTTGCCAATCCTCATCCGCGTTGATGGCGAAATTGAGGGTCACCAGCCCCGGAACTTCCGCCGGGCCGTAGATCGGGGTCCATTCTTCCGCAGGCACGCTGTTGTGGATAAAGGCATTGACCAGGTTGGTTGAGACCACTACCGTCATGACAACGAGTCCGATGGTGACTATCAGCGGTCTCCTCCGCTTGGGGGTTCGAGCAGGCTGCGCGGGCCAGGGCAGCGGAGTGGCTAGCGGGCGATAAGCCTCGAAGGGCTGGCGGTAGGCCTGCCGGTTGTATTGCTGGTTCGCGGTCGGCGGCGGCTGAGGTCCCCTGGCGGCAGCAGCCGGGAATTGGCTGGGCTGTGGGAGAGGATAGCTGTCCACGGCTAGCGTCTGCGGAAAATCTTGGACTGTCTCGACCGCGTAGGAGCCGTCCGCTGTCTCAATCAGGC
>JAISCH010000308.1 GCA_031265725.1 Propionibacteriaceae bacterium | reverse complement strand
AGAATACCTTAGTGCCGTAATATCGAATTCCTGCACTATTCACACGAAAATGTTGCTGCCTAAATGGAAGAAAAGGCAAGGCTCCAACGGCAAACATTTCCTCAAGTCGAGCGTCAGGGAATTTCAAAGCCCAAATTAAGGGTATCAACCAAATAATGGTCCCAAAAATGAAGAGTGTACCTTGCAGAATTGCATAATTTTCGAGTGGAATGTCTGTCCAAGTATAAAGTGCAAAAACACTGATAACTCCTATCAGGCAGATAAGAGTGCCAAGCCCGTACCAAATGATAAGTATTTTGCGCATCCTTTTAAAGTTGCAGACAAAAATCAGACGCGAGTCATCCGTTGACATGGCATTCCTAGATGAATGGGTAATCGTACAAACAGTCTATCAACTTTACAGTCTTAACACCTAGCTTGTTATTTTTCCAAGTAGTGCTCGCCAGCGTACTCACTAAAGACTTGATGCAAGTGGGTTTCTAGGTCTTCTGACTCATGCTCAATAATGAGGGATAATCGTGAGTGAATGGGTTAGGTGTTTCGGTCGGACCAGGCTAGTTGGGCGGCTATTCGGCCGGCGTCGCGGGTGATTACTTGGGCGCGGCCGGGATTGGTTTTTACCATTTTGTGACGGCCTATTACGGCGCCTTCGTCGGGGCTGCCGGAAAGGAGGATGCCGGTCTGGCCCAATTCGGTCATTGTTTGGAGGACGGACTCGTAGGCGGAGCGAGAGGCACCACCAGAACGTCTCGCAACTATGATGTGCAGGCCGATGTCTTGGGCTTGCGCCATCAGTGGTTGCAGCACGGAGACTGGGTTGCCGGAGTTGGTGGCCACCAGGTCGTAGTCATCGACCAGCACCCAGACTTCGGCACCGGTCCACCAGGAGCGGTTGCGCAACTGATCCGGAGTGACGGTGCTATTCGGCAGGCGTTGGCGCAGGAAGTCAGCCAAATTGCCCAACTCGGTGGAGGCCTCGTCACGGGTGGTCAGATAGGAGAACAGGTAATCTGCAGGGATCTCACCGAGCATCGAGCGACGCAGGTCGACCGCTACGATCTGGGCCTCCTTCGGGGAGTACTTGGCGGCGATCTCGCGGACGATGGAACGAAGGAACGTGGACTTCCCCGATTTGGCGTCACCGAACAGATAGAGATGGCTCTCCACGCGCGGCTCGAAGATGAGCGGACCGAGGCGGGACTCCTCGATACCCAGCACGATGCCTTTGCTGTCCGGGGCCAACTGCCGCAGCTCAGCGACATCGACCTTGGTCGGCAGCAGCCGCAGCTTCGGACCGGACTCACCCGGCCTAGCCGCAGCGATCTCGGCCAGAGTGGTCTGGATGCCCTGGGCGAGATTGCCCGGATTGGGATCGCCGTCGGCCCTGGGCAGGGCCAGCAGCGCATGGTGCTTGCCGACTTCCAAGCCGCGCCCAGGCCGTCCCTCCGGAACGAGTTGGGCGATCTTGCGGTCTATCTCCGAATCCGCGGTGTCGCCCAGCCGCAATTCAAATCTTGAGCCAACCACATCGCGGATATTCTGCCGGAAGTCCATCCATCGGCCGCTGGCCATGATGAAGTGGACACCGAAGGTGAGCGCACGGGCGGCGAGCACTTGCAGATTCTGCTCCAATTCCTCAAAATCGGAGCGAATAGTGGCCCAACCGTCGACAACCAGGAAAACATCGCCGTATCCGTCGTCGTACCTGCCCGCAGCGCGGCCCTCCCGGTACATGCCGATGGAGTCGATGCGGTTGGAGCGGAAGTATTTCTCCCGGTCGTCGATGATGCCGACGATCTCGGCGATCATCCGGTTGACTACATCAGGTTGGTCACGGGTGGCGATACCGGCGATATGAGTGCCACCCTCGAAAGTGGCGAAAGTGCCGCCGCCGAAGTCGAGAATATAGAACTGCACTTCTTGCGGGGTATGCGTCAGCGACAAGGCCATCACCAACGAACGCAGCGCGGTGGATTTGCCGGTCAACGGGCCACCCACGACGATCATGTGGCCACCGGCCCCGGACAGGTCGAAGACGAGCGTGTCCCGGCGTTGCTCCAACGGGACATCCATAGTGCCGATGGGGATGCGCAGCCGTCCCGACTCGCGCCACTTCAACGAGACCAAGCCCAGACCCGGTTGGACGCTCAAATCGTCCATCAACTGATCGAAAGTGTCCGGCACGTCCAACGGAGGGAGCCAGACTTGGTGGGCGGGCATCCCCTTCCCGCGCATCTGCTCGACGGCGATGTCCATCTCGACCATATCGACCCAACGCTCGTCGCCAGGCATGACGACCGGGCCAGTCGGCTCCGGCTCGACCTCGACCGGGGAGTCGTCCAATTTCAATTGTGGGGTGGACGTGAACGGCAACACCTGAATCGGGGCCGACTTGGAACCGGCCTGCTGGATGATCGCTCTGGCCGCCTTGCGGGCCGGTGGCGGCGCGGCCACATACGAGGCGCGGAACCGGGCCATCCCCTCGGTGCCAGCTTTCAGATAGCCGACGCCGGGAACGCTGGGCAACTCGTAGGCATCCGGAACGCCCAGCACCGAACGGGACTCCTGAGCGGAGAAAGTGCGCAGGCCGATGCGGTAGGACAGGTGCGAGTCGAGGCCGCGCAGCTTGCCCTCCTCCAGCCGTTGAGACGACAGCAGCAGATGGATCGACATGGAACGGCCCAGCCGTCCGATGGCCACGAAGGTGTCAATGAAATCCGGCTTGGCGGACAGCAATTCGGAGAATTCGTCCAGGATCAGGAACAGCGCTGGCAGCGGGGCGTAATCATGCTTGCCAGCGACGCGGTCAGCTTCGTAATCGGTGACATTGGCGTAGTTGCCAGCTTTGCGCAACTGCTCCTGGCGGCGAACCATCTCGCCGCGCAGAGCGTCTTGCATCCGGTCGACCAGGAACAGCTCCGACTCCAAGTTGGAGATCATCGCCGACACATGCGGCAACTCGGACATACCGGCGAAAGTGGCACCGCCCTTGAAATCGACCAGCACGAAATTGAGTTGTTCAGGGGAGTGGGTCAGGGCCAGGGCGAGCACCAAAGTGCGCAGCACCTCGGACTTTCCGGAGCCGGTGGCACCGATCAACAACCCATGCGGACCCATGCCGAATTGGGCGGATTCCTTGATGTCGATAGTCACCGGGACGCCTTCCGGGGTCACTCCGAAAGGCACCCGGAGCCGGTCGTTGCCCTCCCGGCGCTTCCACTGCCGTTCCGGATCGAAGTCCCGGATATCGCCCACCCCGAGCAATTCCATCAGGTCGACCGCACGTTTGGGATCGGAACGTCCAATCGGAGTCGCTGCGCTCTCCTTGCGGTCCTCCTCAGTCCAGGAGGCCAGCCTCCGGGCGATGGCCTCAGCTTGCGGAATGCTCATCTGGTCGCCCAGCGCGACGAGCGGGGTCTGGTCGATCAGTGCGACTTCAATCGCGTTCCGCTCGCCTGGCTCGGCGGCGGGATGGACGATCAACCGCACGGTCGTCACCGAGGTCATCGGACGCCAGGCGGTCGGCATCGTCACCACCGTCACGCCAGCGGTGCCGTCGGCGGCCCCCAACCTGGTGTTGGCTGGCAGCTCCATATCGTCAAGAATCAGCAGGTACTGCGGCCACGGGGTCAGGTCACCACGGGGTTTGAACGCTGGCCGGTGGCTCACCTCGTCACCGAGCAGGTCGGTCAGATCGGCGTAGTCCGAGACAATCATCCGGGCGGGGCCGAGAGCGTCGGTGACCTCAGTGGAACGGGCATGCGGCAGCCACTTCACCCATTCCCAATCCGGTCGCCGTCGCTCCGGGCAGAGCACGGCGACCCGGAGCAGATTCGGCGGAATCAACGTAGTCACATGGGCGATCATCGCTCTGACTTGGGCTTTTGTGTCCTGCTCCGCTCCAGCAACCTCGATATGGGAGAAATCGCCCAGCGAGACGCCGAAAGGCATGTCATCGACTGAGGAATGGACGGCGATGAAGCGGTTCAGCGCGGAATGGCAGACCGGATCGGGATTGGCCAGCGGTGGCAGCGGCGGAGTGTCCAACTCCATCGAGAGCTGCTGGGTGGACGAGCCCAGGCGGACGTTGAGCACTTCAGCGGCACCCGGGTCACGCTCCCACACCCGCGACCTCTCCTCAGCCATCAGCACCAGCGCACCGGGATCGGGCAGATGCCAACTGGTGAACCGGCGCTGTTTCTTGGCGACGGTGCGCACGGACTCACGCATCTCAGTCAGATATGCCAAATACTCCCTCCGGGCGGCGCTCACTTTTTTCCGGTGCCCGCCGACTTGCCGGTAGACGTTGAAACCGACCATCGCCAACATGGCGAAGACCATGCCGCCGCCCATGATCAGCGAGGTGGTGTTGTTATTGGCCAACGCCATGAAGACCATCACGCCCATCGAACCCATCATCGGGATCATTGTCGCCAGGATATTTCCCGCGCCTTGGGCTTCCACCTGGTCCGGGGGAGGTTGCAAAGAGATATAGCCCGTGGGTAGTTCTGGGGCCTCCAGCTCTTCTCGCTCGGTAACCGTCACCTGATCTCCCAGGAATAGGGGGTGCTATTTCGATTGATTCTATCGTCTGGTTGCCCCAAAAAGTGTCCTCCTCCCGCTCCGCTCCAGTCCGGTACTTTCTGCCGGACCCCAAGAAGAACAAAACTCGGCTCATTCGTAGAAGTTTCGACCACCAAGCAAAGCTAGGCGACCCCAGCACCTCTTTCTGGGGGAGCGGGACGATAGACTCTCTGCAGAGTCCCTAGACCGCTAGGGGAGTGAAACGTTGACGTGTCAGCCGGGTTTTGTTCGCTTAGGGTTCCCCACAAGGCAGTTGAGCGCAGCGGGTGTGGCCCTCTTATAGATATGGAGGTGGCAGGCTATGGCTTCGGCGATGGCTACCGCGACTGTGTCTTGGGGCAGCGAGCATGACGACATAGCTGTCCCGGTTGGGACGACTGTCGCCGGGCTGTTGGCCATGCTGCAGATCGACACGGCCTCGGGGCGGCTCTCCATCACGCTTTCGGACGGCACCGCCGTTGATCCGGGTTCGGTGATCGGTGGCGATCTGCCGACCGGCGTGCTGCTGGCAGTGGCTGAGACGAAGGCATCCAGGGCCGCTGCTCAGATCGCAAAATCTCAGACGACTGGCCTGCGCAAGGCTGGCGCGATTGTCGGCACGGTCATGTTCGCGGCGGCAGCGGACGCGGTGTTGGCTGCGTCATTGGCTGATCTCTTCGTGCTGAACGATTGGGCGCGATACGGCCTCGCCGCGCTGTCCCTGTTGACTGTGCTCACGCTCATGCTCTGCACCGGCTCGATCTTCAAGTCATGGGGGGCCATCTGCCTGCCGCTGCTGGCTGGCGCTGCGGTGATGGCTTTCTTGGACCAATCGAGTCCCTATGTCTGGAGAATCTGCGTTCCGCTGGTGTGCTGCACCGCGTTCGGTATCGCGCTGGTGGCCTGGCTGTGGCGGCGCTTGGGGGCGAACCTGGCGGCGATGCTGTTCTGGGCTGGTGTGGCGGCGCTGACCGCGCTGGCCGCAGTGCTCGACTGGGGGGTTGAAATCGTGGCCCCGGTCATGCTGGCGTTGGCGGCGTTGGCGGTGAACGTCGTCCCGGAATACGCGCTGCGCGTCCCCGACACCCAACTGGTCGATATGCCTTTGCTGACGACTTTCGCGCCGACTCTACGCGTGCCAGCGGTGGACTCGCCGACCCGGATCACCGATGTCAAAACCAGGCGGACGCTGTATGACGCGCAGGGCATCCTGGATTCCGTGGTCATCGGCGCTGTGCTGTTGGCGACCGCGATGACGCCGTTCGTGGCCCGGAAAATCGCCCTGGACTCGATTGAGGGCTGGGCGTCGATAGCGACGCTGGGGTGTGCGCTGGCAGCGCTCTGCTTCGTCAATCCCACCACCTCTCATATCGCCAGGATCACGCCACGGGTCGGCGCGGCAGCCATGTGCGGAGTCTCCGTCTGGATGGTGTTGGGGAGCGGCCCGCTGAGTTTTGGGATTCTGGTCGGGTTGGCCGCCATCCTGGTCCTGGTCTCCTGCGTAGAGACCAATGAGAACGACACGGCCCGGCTGGGAATGCTGACCGATGCTCTGCGCGGTTTCGGGCTGGTGTTCGTGCTCCCGGCCGGGGCTTTGGCCGCTGGGTTTTTCGAGATCGTCTGGAGGGCTATGTCATGAGTCCGGTGTCCACACAGCCCGCCACAGTCCAGCTCAGGGTGTTGTCCTATCTGGTCGATTTGATCGTGCTGGCCGGGTTGGCCGCGCTGAGTCTGTTCTTCACCCGCTCTTGGGTTCTGACGGCGATCATCACGCTTGAGTTGTATGTGGCGCTGACTCTTTTCCGCGCCCGGACAGGGCGAAGTCTCGGCGCTTATCTGACGAAGACGGTGGCCGTGCTGGCTGGGACGGAGCATGCTCCGGGTCTCAAGGCACAGACGATTCGCGCCGCGCTGTTCGGCCTGCTGCAGTTGACAGGGGTAGGGCCGTTGGTCACGCTGCTGGTATCCAAGCAGGGGCAAGACTGGATAGACCGCCTGGCTGGCATCGTTGTCTACGATCTGCGCGAGCGGCAGCAACAGCCAGGCTATGCGCTGGACGCCTACGGTCGGCTCACCGCCGCTGGGATGGCAGCCGACTCGCGGCCAGTCGAGCCGCAGCCCGCCGCCGCGCCGTATCGAATGCCGCAGCCTATGCCGCAGCAGGCACCCGCTTCCCAGCAGTCAACACCGGCTCAGAGCATGGCGGAGCATGCTCCGCGAACGCCTTTGCCTGAGCCAATCAGCCCAGCGGCGCACCGTGCTCCCGCTCCTGTTCCGGCAGCGGCTCAGAGCATGCCTGCGGAGCCTGACTACGAGTTGCCCACCCCGCTGCAGCCGAGGCGGGGACAGTACGATCCGATACCGGGTGACACAGATGCGGATGCGGATGCGGCTTCGGCCCGGGCCGGGTCGCGCTTCGCTGCCGCGCTTCCGTCGGAGACCGGATTGCCCTTGCCGCCTGCGTTGGTGAGCGTGGGGCAACCCGCGATGGGGCCGACTGCTGGGGCCGGCCGGTCCAGGAAAGTCGTCTGGATAACTTTTGACAGCGGAGAGAGCATCCCGGTCGACAGGGTCGCAGTGCTCGGACGGGAGCCGAGCCTTTCGCCCGGAGCGGACGAGACGCCGGTCAGAGTGACCGATTCCAGCGCGTCTATCTCGCGCACCCATTTGCGGGTCGGCGCTGACACCAATGGGATTTGGGTGGAGGATTCCTATTCCGCCAACGGCAGCTATTTGATAGGTGACAATGGCCGGAAACTGTTGGAGCGTGGACGACGGGTCTACCTTCCCTCCGGCGCCCGGTTGGGTTTGGGAGAGCGTACATTACAGTTGACCGTGGCAGACATGTGAGCAAGATATGGCGACTAACACAATTCAGGCAGCGATCATTCCAATCACGGTGTCATTCTCCGGGCGGAAGATCGATCTAGCTGTGCCAGCGGCGATCCCGTTGGCGGAAATCCTTCCCGGCATCGTGGATGAGTTCGGCAGGCTCACCCCGAATTCCGCTTCCCAGGGGTTCCGGCTGATCACCCACACTGGCGGCTACCTGGACCAGGGCCAGTCCCTCGCCGAGCAGCGAGTCCGGGCCGGGTCTGTGCTCACCCTTGAATTGACCGGGACAACGGCTAGTGACGATCGTTATGACGACCTTGTGGAGGCCATCGGAAAAGCCGTCGAATCGACCCGGACGCAATGGACGCGGGGCGACTCTGTTCAGCTCTCCGCCTATTCTGCGGCCAGCCTGCTGGTCTTCGCCGCCGGGATGCTGCTCATGTCGGGGATGGCTCCGCTCGTCGTGGCGGTGATCGGTTTCGCCGGAGCGGCTGTGGTGGCTCTCGGTGCCGCTGTGGTGGCTCGTATTCCAGCACCGGGGCCAGCGATATCGCTGGTGGTGGCGGATTGCTGCCTGGCTGGTGTGGGTGGCTTCAGCCTCTATCCCGAGTTCGGGATCGAGCTGCAGCTCATGCTCGCTGGGTTCGGGGTGCTTTTGGGGTCCGTCACCGTGCTTTTGTTGCGGCGTGAAGACCGGCCATGCGCGTTCGGGCCGCTGCTGGTGGGGCTGTCGCTGGTCGGCTACGGCGCGCTGGTCGGACCGGCAAAGTTCGGATCGGCGCAAGTCGCTGTGGTCATCGTCACTATTGTCACTGTGATCAGCGTGCTCACCGCATGGGTCGGGTTGGCCCAGGTGCCAGCCCGGATAGAGGCGCTGACCCTTTCGTCGTTGAATCCGGCCGAGGGCACGGTAGTGGCGAACCAGGTTCGTAACGGCGGCACACTGATGGTCACGCTCCGGGTGGCTGGCGGGCTGATCACGGTGGTTTCCACCCCGCTCATTGCGACCACTCCCATCGGAGCGGTCTTCATGATCTGCGTCGGGCTGTCGCTGCTGCTGGGCACCCGCAGTCTGTACGGACGCTATGAGGTGCTGGTCGGGTTGGTCTCGGGAATGTTGACGGTGGTGTTGACCGGGCTGGTGTCGTCACTGAACCATCCGGAATTCATGCCGGTAATTATCGGTGTGACTATAGGCATTGCCGCGTTGGTGCTGGCCAATAATGTGATCTCAATCAAATTGCGGCCGGTGCTGAATCGGCTGGCGGACACGGCACAGGTGATCGCCCTGATCGCCGTCCTGCCGTTGGCCGCGCTGGTCTGGGGCGTGATCTGATGCCGTCCAACAAAGATGTTGTGGAGGCGCAGCGCTACAACCGGAAGCGGCTGGTGACCGCTTTCATGTCTGGCACCCCGGGAGGACGCGAACTGGAGCCCAGAGGTTTCAGCTATCCGTTGATTATCGGGGTCGTGTTGACTGCGGTGATCGTGGTGGTCGGCATCGTTGTGGCAAAATTCGCCCCCACCCTTCCCGAGGGCTGGGAGGACAACAAACTCATTGTGGTCGCTGACACCGGGGCCAGATATTTCACTATGGGCGGCACGCTCTATCCGGTCTCCAATATCACTTCCGCGCGTTTGATGAGCGAGCCGGGGGAGTTCCAGCCGATCAGAGTCGACGCAGCGGTGTTGGAGGGCAAACCACGAGGCCGGGAAATCGGTATTCCGGGAGCGCCGGACGATATACCGCCGGTGGACCAGTTGCGCGGCGACACCTGGGTCTCCTGTGCCGGGAGCGACGGGAAGCAGAATCAGACCTGGGTCGCGGCCAGCGCTGAGGGCTTGGCGACGGCAAGGCTGGCGATTGTGGTGAACGAGGGCCAGCGCTATCTGATCGTTGACGGCATGAAGTATCAGTTGAGTGACGAGGACGTTTACTCGCGGTTGATTATCGAGAGCCAGCACGCCGAGCACAATGTGAACGCGGCTTGGTTGAATCTGTTCGAGCGCGGATCGGACTTGAAGAAGATACATCTTGCCAACGAGGGCCAACCGGTGAGTGGATTCCCCAAACGGTTGGTCGGACTGCACGTCGGATCGTTGGTCGAGATCGGGGACCAGTATTTTGTGGTGGTTGGCGATGGGGAGATGTCCCGGCTCAGCGAATTGCAGGCGCGGGTGGTGGGCCTGACCTCGGCCGATCAGGTGACCATCACCTCGAATGAGGTAGTTGACAACAAGATCGCGGTTGACACGGATTCTCCCGCGCTGCCGAAGGACTGGCCGGAGCAGTTGCCTGTTGAAGAGGTTGACGAGGGAAGAATGCCTTGCGCCACTTTGGCTGTCAGCAGTGAGCAAGTCCCGACTGTCGGGCTGGGGGCTATGTCGCCCGCGACAGTGGCTGACAACACCCTTCCGGTGGCGGTGTCGGGCGGCTATGGCGCGTTGATCAAGGCGTCGAGCGGAAGTGTTGGGGCGGTTCGGCTGGTCACTGACTCTGGCCAGGCATTCAGCCTGGGTGAGGACCCACGGGACACGCTCAGCCGCTTCGGATATTCCGAGGCGAACATCATCGTCGTGCCGGGGGCTTGGGTTTCGCTGGTCCCGGTGGCGGCGATCGAATTGACCAATGCGACGGCACTGGAGGCGGCGGAGTCTTGAAAAAGGCGGCAATCTTTTTCGGCGCGCTGTTGTTGGTCGGGGTCGGCATCAGCGGGCCTGCCGTTGGCAGCGCCAGCGCCGATGAGCTGGAGGAGGCCTGTCAGGGCCAGTTGATCAGCGACCGTCCGCAAGACCAGTTGGGAGTCGAGGCCGCGAACAGGGTTTCCACCGGCAAGAACGCGCAGACAGGCAAAGCTGTGGTTGTCGCCGTGGTGGATTCGGGTGTGCAAGGGGATAATCCGCATTTCAAAGGCGCGTTGGCCACCGGAAAGTCATTCGTCTCCGGTCGGGCCGACCGGGATTCCGCTATTCAAGGCACGGCGGTGGCCGGATTGATCGCGGCTCGGCTGATCGAGGGGGAGTCCGGGGTGGTCGGGATCGCGCCCGATGCGAAGATCATGCCGGTCAGAGTCTATGAGTCGTTTGCGGACGACGCCCAGCAGCCCGACCCCGAGCTAACCGCGCAGGGCATTGAATGGGCTATCGACCATGGGGCCGAGATAATCGCCATTCCACATGCCCTGCCGATGGACAGCCACAAGAAATTGGAGCAGGCCGTCGCGCGGGCCAGAGGAAAAGCGTTGATTGTGGCCTCGGCGGGGAATATCAGCCAGGAAGTGCCAGACGGGACTTTGGTATACCCATCCGGATACACCCAGACCGGGAAACCGAGCCGTTCCAGCAATCCGGTCATCTCTGTCACGGCTGTCGATGAGCAGGGCTATCACCAGGATGGCTCGACCATCGCTAATCCGCATGTGGAATTGGCCGCCCCTGGGCAAAATGTTTTGACAACCGCTGGCAAGGGTGACTGCCTGGTCCCCAGCGGAGAGCCGAGCGCCGCATATGCGACAGGCTATGTGGCTGGTGCGGCCGCGCTGGTCGCCGCCGCGTACCCCGATGAGAGTCCGATTGATTGGAAATACCGGCTGCTGGCCACGGCCTCGCGCAGCGACAACAATCACAGTGACGCCGTCGGCTGGGGAATCGTCGCCCCCTACGAGGCGCTGAACTTCGTCAACGACGGCGGAATGGCCGGGCCGCCCAACCCGGTGCCCAATTACAATCAGCCGCCAAAAGTGGCCCCCCAACCAATTGAGATTCCAGAGCCCGCGCCCGACTACGACCCACAAGTCTGGACCGGAGTCGGATGGATAGTAGCCGCCGTAATTTTCATCACCAGCTTTGCGATCCTAGCCGCCCAACTACGCTCCCGCCGTAATCAAGCTGGGCAGTGACGCCTCGGGGTATGCGGGACTGTCATGAACTGAATAGCCGCGACAAAACCTCTGCCAGGAAAGTACCCGCCTGTTGAAGTGGCCAACTGTAGCTGCAGTGGCCCGATCCAGGATGGACATCTCTCGTTTCCGGATTAGCGCACTTCAGATTACGGATTAGCGCAGGTGAAAATACGCTTTACCGCACGAGTGCTGACCGGTGAGCGTTTCGTAGCTGGGGTAGTCATTTACTCTGGACGGCAGACTATTCCACTTGGAGATCGGTTGTGGGCGGTGCCGATCAGCGGGCTATGGAGCTGAATGGTGATCGGGCTTTGAGGCGGGCTCGGAATGGTTTTGGGTGGGGGCATCGGTGAATCTTTTTACGGCGAAGTTGTAGAGGGCGCTGATACCGAAGCAGATCAGGCCGCCGCCGATGAAGGCGATTACCCGCATCAGGGAGTCGGCGCTGACTATGTCCCAGGTGACTAGTTTGAGCACGCAGAGGATCGTCACCACTAGGCCGTAGAGCCGGAACGGGGTGGTCCGCGACCAGAAGCCGAGAGCGATGAGCACCAGGGCGATGAACATGCAGGACAGGCTGAACGGATACGCCTGGGTGAACCAGGTCGTCACTGCGTAGAGGATGGACAGGAAGAGCGCGTTGACGCAGAACGCCGTCAGATATTCCAGGCCCTGCTTAGACGGGTCCAAGGTCTTCTCCCGGGCGGCCTTGGCGTTCGCGCTGGACGCGAGCCTGATCCGTTCGGCCATAGCCAACAGGCAGACGATGGCCGCCACCACTGCCAGCGTTTTGCCAACCGGATTCGTGACACCGTTGGCCAGGTCTGCGGCGATGCCCAATGACACCACGAACTCCTGCAGCCGATACCAGAGCACCTTCTTATCCAGGCGCAGCAGATGGAGCACCAGCAGGCAGCAGATCACGCAGAGCAGCCACAGTTCCAGCCCGAAGTCCAGTTCCGCCCGGAGCAGCACGGAGGCCAACGAGCCGAGGAAGGCCAGTTGCAGGCAGAAAATGAAGGTTTGCTGATTTTTGGCGCGGAATTCTTTCGCCAACGTGGTCCACGCGTACCAACCGAGCACGGCCAGGAGCACCAAGTAGCCGATGGCGAGCGCGATGGTTCCCACCCGGATCAATTCCTGATAGCCAATCCAAGGAATCAGCATGAAGGCGGCGTCACTGATCAGCAAGGCCCGACCGGCATAGGCCAACTTGGAGTTGCGCCCGATCCGGGAGAGCACGAATAGCAACACTGCCGGTATGACCAGCCAGGACAGCCGTACCACGTCGAAGTCCGTTGACCGTGCGCCGAAGTGGTACGAGTCGCTGGACACCAGCAAACCGAGGTTGGATAGCAGCATCAGGCATGCCACTGCGACCAACCCGAGCACCGTTACGTCCTCCATCAGAACGGGGAGCGTCACCCGGCGTCGGGCGAATACGACCGCTGCGCAGACGATGAAGAGCACGGCCAAGGTGACCGCGAGCGCCCAGGCGTACGGCGTG
>JAISCH010000283.1 GCA_031265725.1 Propionibacteriaceae bacterium | reverse complement strand
GTAGGCGCTGCGGACTTCCGCCATCAGGCTGGCGGCTATCTCGTCGCGGGCGGCTTTGCGCTGGCGGGCAATCTCGGTCGCCCCAACCACCGTGATATCCCGTGACAACACCGTCGCCGTCTGGGCGGTGTTAGTGGCGAACAACCACAACCCGACATGGCCACGTCCGGCCTTGGCGGCGCAGGCCACGGCCTGCTGGATTTCGGCTTCGACCACGGCCAGGGCGCGGTCGGTCAGATCGGGGGAGTTTTGGGTGCCGGAGACATCGCGGGCGATGAGGGTGGCGAGGGGGACGCCCGGACAAGAGGCAGTTGAGGCGGCGGCGCGGCCAGCCGGGGCAGCGTTTGTCTGGTCGCCGGAACAGGCCGCCAGCCCGACCATGGACGCCATCGCCAAGATAGGGATTGAACACCAGCTAAGCCTTCCGGCCTGCTGGTTTCGGAATTGTCTGCTCATGTGACTGGGCTCCTCCCGATCAACGGCTGCGCCTGACTGGCGCTGCCTGCTGATCCAACCCTGGTGGACGGGCTGATGGCCTGTCGTGACATGAAAGTGACATCGGGCGCGACCAAGCCAGAACGTTCCGGACGGCCCTCTACGGTTGAGCTATGCGGAACCAACCCGGCGACGACCAGGAACCGACCAAGGACGAACAAGCCAACCCGGCTGGCGAGGAGGCGGCCAATCTGCCAGTCACGCCATTTGATAACGGCCTGTCGCCCCTGCTCGAAGAACGCGTCCTGTCCGAACTGCTGGCGGCCCGCAAACAACCCGAGGGGTTGACCGAAGGATTGATGGCGCGGCTGCCGACCCTGACAGCACTACTGGGCGACGGCGACCCGAAAGCTGCCCTGGACGGCCTGATGCGCAACATCATGGCTCATAGCCAAGAGACCGACGATGCCCTGGCTGTCACAGCCGCCGCCTATTCCCTGGGACTGGCTCGGGCGCTGGACAGCCGCGCCAACGCCCACCTGGCGCGCCTCGAAGCTTTCGGCGCAGCCTATGGTTTCGAGCAACGCCAAGCCCGCCGCCATTCCGACAACGGCCTGCGGGAACTGACCAAGCTCATCACCAGCCACTTCACGACGCGCACCCAGCCCAGCCTCGACTTGGTGATGGTCACCAGCCAGCGGGACAGCGGCGACGCCATCACGGTCTTCATCGACCTGCACACCCACCCGGCCGCGCCCATGCGACCGCCCCGGCTCGGTCTGCGCCTCGACGACCAGCCATCCGGGGAAGTCGCCCTTGAATTCGTTCCCAGTCTCTCCAGAGCCGGACAAACGCCGGGCTGGTCGCACCAGACGCTCGACCGGCCGTTGACCGTGCCGCTGCGCCAGGCGGTTCGGCTGTCCCTGCGGTGGGGGCCGCTGTGGCCGAAGTTGACGGTCATGGTGACTGGGGAGCGGTCGAACCGGTTCGATGTGGTGACGGAAGTGGTGGGGAGGAGGATGGGGGTTGGGGTGATGAAGGTGGACGAGCTGGCAAGCGGTGCCAAGGCATGAATCAGCGTGTGAGTTACCACTTCACGCGGCGGCCGCATATCCGGCAGCGTCCCACGGGCGCGCGAATCCCCATGGCCGCATCTTGTCCTGTACGACCTGCCATGGCCGCTGTGGGCTGCGCTAATGCGGCGAAAGGCCAGCCAGCTTACAGAACAAGAGTCGCAAACTGGTCGCGATCCGGTCGGCGTGTCGCGCGTTTCGGCGGAATCGCATACCTGTAGTTTAAGAGCGTGACACCGTTCTTTGACTCTACGGTCGATGAACGAGCCGCCTCTCGATTAGCCCCGTGCCCCACCCCTGGGTGTCTTCGGCTGGTGGCGTCGGCAAGCAGCAGCGCTTGGTCGGCGCGAACGTGGGGAGTGGTTCCCGAGCCGGAGGCGTCAAGTGACCTCGGGGCGATCCTGTGTGAGCGCGCGTATGGTACCGTGGCCTCCTCGGCGCTGGGCTTGAAGCGGTGCGGCGTGAGAACAACTCGATACTCACGATCACGGACTACCCGACCTACGACGGTCCAGGGGACTCACGGCGCGGCCCTGTCCAGAGAGAACGACGTAATGCTTGATTCCTGCGGTTGCCCGCGCGACAACGAATTCGCCGGGCGCGAGGGCGCACAGCCCAAGGGGCAGCTGGGACGATCTCCGCCTAACGGGTATATGCGACAACTTGCATATCCATGCATGAGTATGGTAAGATTGCCTCCGGAAAACTAACGCCGATTGCGGTAAAGGAGGTGATATGGAAAAGCTCGCAAAGAATCGAGAGGATCAAGCAATGACACAAGGTCTGGCGGAACTCGGCATCGAAGACGACATAGAGGCTCTAATACCGTTCGACTATCTTACCCCTAGTCAAGTAGCTCGACGCATGGGCAGAGTGGTTCCAATCGTAAAAGATCTGATCCTGCAGCAAGACGAGCAACTGGATTTCGACGTACGCGCAAACGCAATCGTGGCACAAACGGATCTGTCAAAGAGCGACGTGATAGCCGCGATTTGGCGGCTGATGAGTGAAGAAATCCTCCAACCGGTCAACGGACACCTCATTCTACAGGCGAACGGTAGGCCGTAGCCGCAGCCTAGCAGTGCATCCCGTCGTTCGTTTCCCCCGACTAAAGAAAAGCGAACCTTGAACGCAGCAATCGAAACAGCCGCCTACGATCAGGACGGCTACACCGTTATACCTATTGCCGACCAAGACTTTGCCCTCGGTTGCGACGGCGCGCTGTGGGTCCCCGGCGGTGGAACGACAGCATATCACCGATCATCCGGCGAAAACGAGGTGGCTCACCCAGTATTGATGCAGGGTGCCTCAGAACTCGATCGAGACCGCGTCTTGCACTCGCCTTTCCTCAGAAGGCTTGGCGGTGTGGCACAAGTTGTGTCGCCCGACCCAGATTTGCCAAATCTTCATTCTCGGCTGACTCATTCCCAAAAGGTTGCGCAAGTATCAAGGCAATTGGCCAATAGCATTGTTCGACTGGCCCTACGAGATGGTGCTTTCCCTAAGATCGAGGATCAGGAAGCTAAAGTAGGCGCTACGCGGGCCATTCTTGAGCACGGGGGAATCGATCCTGTCGCGTGCGAAACTGCTGGGCTCGCTCACGACTTCGGTCACCCTCCGTTCGGGCATGTCGGGGAGAAGGTGCTCGACCGTGAGCTTCGGAGGAGAGGTGTGAGCGACGGCTTCGAAGGGAACGCTCAAACCTTTCGAATCCTGACTCGCCTTGACCAACGGAAGGCCAAGGCGGAGGTCGGCGGCAGCGGACTTGACCTTACCAGCAGAACGTTGTGCGCCATCCTAAAGTACCCGTGGACGCGAGAGACGGAGCCGAAGGCACCCGGAAAGGCCACGAAGGGCAAGTTCAACGCATACCTTGACGACGCGGATGAGTTTGTGCGAGTCCGGTCGAACCGTACTCCGACTGCGGAGCACATGCAGACCCTGGAGGCCAATGTCATGGACTTGGCTGACGACATCGCATATGCCATTCATGACTTGGAGGACTTTTGGCGGGCTCGGGTCATCGACTACCGAGCAGTCAAGCAGGATGTCGAGCTGTTTGAGGACGATGTGCCCAAGCTCATTAGCATACTTGGCGAGCGAGACGGTTCCGATGGCAACCCGCCTGATCCCGAACGAGCCGAAAAGCTTGACATCCTCACGAATAATCCTTTCATCCGCGAAGCAGTGATGTTGCTCGCAAACGACGAGTTCAAACTGGAACGGTGGATTGGCGCCGTCAGGGGCGTTGGCCCGTTTATCGACGATCTCTTGCGGTCGGCTTACGATGATGCTCCGAGCCAACTGGGGGCACTGCGTTCACTTATGGAAAGAGAGGCGGTGCAAATGCGCGAAAACGTTGTGTACAGGAGTGTAGCTTCCCCTCCCGACGGCGCGATACCGGGTTTCGGGTATGTTGCGATTAGCCTTGAACACCTCAAGTGGCATTGGATGCAGGTGCTGAAGTGCATTTCTCGCAACTATGTAGTCAGAAGTGCCAAGGTCGGTTTGATCGGGCACTCGCAAGCGGCAGCAATTCGGGGCCTGTTCGGGAATTTGTGCGCGTGGTTCGGAGAACGGCCCGGGGTGCGGGAATTGCCGGAGCCTCTTCGATCCTATCTGCTGTGCGCTGAAATTCAGGGTAAGGTGCCCGTTGTGAACCAGGTTGACGTGCCGCACGATGTTGGGAGCGATGAGGCGCGCGCGCTGCGCGCGATCGCTGATTACATCTGTTCGTTGACAGACCATGAATGTGCCGCGCGTTCCCGCTGGTTATCAGGGTCCGAAGTGCCAGGACTGTCGCGGATTTGACGGTTGCATGGCTGGCCAGCCTGGAACACTGGAGCCGATGTAGATGCGGCCGGAGGGTTCGCAGACTGGGCCACAAGGATTCTCTAGAGTGCCGCTGGGACCGGTGTGACCGGTGAACGCTTCTGATTAGCGTCAACAACCAACCACCCGGCGAAGTCGGCATCGAACCCGTCCCCAATCCTTCGGGCGGTGGCGGCCTGGCACTCCTATGCAGACTGCAAGAGGCGCGGCGCGCGGCAGGGCTATGGCGCTCATGCCGAGTGGTCTCGCGATTGGCTACCTTGGAGCCGAACCGCGAATTGGGCCCGGCAGGTGGTCAAAGACCTGCCATACCTATCGCTCGACCAGTTCTTCCACTCCGACCCCCAACACCCCGGCTAGCGCCAGTAGCGTAAACATCCTCGGATTCATCGGCGTCCCCGGCCTACTCTCGCCCTTCTCGAACTTCTGGTAGGTGTAGCTGCTGATACCGGCCAGGTGGGCGACTTTCTCTTGGCTCAGTCCTTTGGCGTGACGCAACCGTTGCAAGCGCAGTCCAACCTCACGCGCGAAGGCAGCCCGTCCTGCGGGATCGGTTGGGAGGTCGGCCACCTCTCAACTTTCAACGGGGCGGGGCTGG
>JAISCH010000278.1 GCA_031265725.1 Propionibacteriaceae bacterium | reverse complement strand
GTGGGCGGTACCCAAGTCGGTGACAATGTGGCGGTGGCTGGGCGGAATGCTGAAGTGTTGGCGCGATTGCCGCGTGATACGGGTTTTGTGGAGCCGTTGAACGGGGTTTTCGCCAATTTGAATCGCTATACGGTGCTTGTCGATGATTTCGCTCAAGTGCGCGGGCATCTCAGTGATGACGCGCTGTTTGCCGTTCTCAGTGGCACAGTTTTGCTTGGGGATGGGCAGTTGTCGGAGTTCATCGGGACGATTGCCGGAGCAGAGCTTCAACCGATCCCGCGCGCTTTGGACTCTTCGCCGAGTCGTTACAGCAGCAAAGTGCAAGGCAATGTGCTTTTCGTGGTGATTTTCGGGCTGGGTCTGTTGGGAGCGGCTTTTGGCACCTTCGCTGCGCTCAATGCGCTTATCGTGGCCCGGCGGGCCGATTTTATCGTGCATAGGGTGCTGGGTGCCGGTCGCGGTGTAATTGGTCTCCGTTTGGCTGTTTTTGCCGGGGCTGCTTGGCTGTTACCAGCTCTGCTGATGGGTTGGTTGGCTTCCTCAATCATCGGTCAAGGCCAGTTCACTCTATCGGTGATGGCTGTTATCGGTGTTTGTGGGCTGGGAGTCACATCTGTTATGTGTGCTTGGGCCAGCAGCAAGATCATGCGATTAGACGAGTCGCAAGAAACACGTGAGGGAACATGGTAGTCGTTGAATGCGCCGGATTGGCCAAGGTCTATGCCGGACAGGGTGAAAGAACTCATCCGGTGCGTAATGTGTCGTTGACACTCAACACCGGAGAAGTGGTTGCCATCGTAGGGCCGTCTGGCTCGGGGAAGACCACATTGATGCGGATGCTGGGCTGCCTGCTTGAGCCGACCTCGGGAGAAATCCGGTTTTGTGGAGAACCGATGCCTAACCCGCGCGCTGCCGCAGGTTTCCGTAACCGTCATGTGGGATTCATTTTTCAAGACTATGCGCTCATCGAGGTCGAATCGGCGTTGTTCAACGTCAAAGTCCCGATGAGATATCGACGCCAGGACCGACTCAGCGCAAGCCAGCGCCGTGGCCGTGCGCAAGAACTCCTTGGCGAAGTCGGATTGTCCGGACCGATCGTGCGTAGGCTAGTGAAAACACTTTCCGGAGGGGAACGGCAGCGGGTGGCGATAGCCCGGGCGTTGGCTAACGAAGCTGAGTTGGTCTTGGCTGATGAACCCACCGGCTCGCTTGACGGAGCCAACACCACTCAGGTGATGCAGCTTTTACGTAGCTTGGCTGCGCAAAATCGGGCAGTCCTGCTGATCACTCACGACACGGAATTAGCCAGCAGCGCTGATCGCGTGCTAACGATGTCCTATGGCAGAGTTGTCACTGTTAGATGACAAATTATGTGATAGGTGGTTGCCTGGGCAGGCTCGGTCGAATATGACCCACCAGCAAGAGCTACGTACCGAGGTCAGGGCAACGGCTATGGCTAAATCTGATACGGCTATGGCTCAGGCCGTGAATAGGGCTGCGGTGGCTTTGCAGTTTACGGCGAGGATTAGTTCATAGTCCTGGGCGGGTGGCGATGCCGCGTTGGGTGAGGGTGCGGTTGATGGCTTCGAAGCCTGGTTGGGTGGTGAGGCTGTTTTGGGTGGTTCCGGTGGTGAGGTTGTGGCTGCGCAATTTCATTTGCCTGTCGGCTGTGGCGTTTTCGTTGTCGGTGTCGAAAATATTGATGGTGTCGTTAAACGCAACAGGCTCTATAATCCCGGAATCGCTTGTCTGGGGGTCAGTGGGATAGGTCGACTCAGTTGCGGAATAGCAGGTGGGTCGCGCCGCTGCCGACCTGGTCGATGACGCGGAACCCGCCCCGTCTGTTGCCGTCATCGTCGGAGTAGCGGTACTCCAGCGCGGCCAGGCGTGGCCCGAAGGTCTGGCGGATGAGTTGGCTGGAGGGGTCGAGATGGGGGTCTGAGGCGATGGGGGCAAGGTAGGCTGCGCAGGCGGACGGGAAGATCAGCGCTGAGGCGAGGATGTCTGCCAGTTGGAGCAGGATGTGGGTGTCCGAGTGCCCGAACACCGGGGATTCGACAAGGTGGGGGTAGGCGCTGCCGCCACGCCGGTAGCGGCGCGTCGTGATGGTGTGGACGTTCCCCTCGTTCTTGACTTTCGTCTGGGCGTCCAGGATCATCAGGGCCGTCGTCTGCGCTGCTTCTGCTTGCTTGTCTAGGGTTTCGGCGAGTTCCGCGACCGCGCTGGGGTAGGTCGCCGAAGGGCTGTACACGCCTGCTGGTTTCTTGACCAGGACCCTGCCCAGGATGCGGCAGTGGTAGCGCTCCAACAGGCCGACGACGTGGTCGAGGTAGCCGATGGCGCGGCGGCGGGTGTTGCGGGGGCCGGGCGTGCGGATGTCTCGGCGGATGCTCGCGCCCTTGATCTCGTGCTGGATGACGTCGGACAGTTGCCGGTTGCGCAACGACGGCTCGAACCGGGTCTTGAGTTTGACGTAGTCCATGAGCAGCGAGTCGGCGCTGTCGGCCACCACGGTCAGACCCGCGACGACGAAGACTGGGGTGTTACCGGGGTCGCCGGGCGTGTAGGGGCTAATGTTACCTGCCTCGTCGCAGTAGCACAGGATCACAGCAGGCCTTCCCTGGAGACAACTATGGCCGCCAAAGGCGGCCATAGGACTCGCCGCACCAAGTGCGACTCGACGCTCAGCGAGCGCCACTACAAGTATAAGTCCACCTCGCCAACCCGAGCAACAAAACCGCTGGGAATCTACAGCAAGGCAATCAGTGCAAGCACCCAGGGTGCGAAGCGGAGCACCTGAACTGACCCGGCCAGGCGCACACGCCCAGACCTGTCAAGCAACATCCCACAACTCCCAAACCGGTTTCAATTCACGACGGCTCGAACCGGGTCTTGAGTTTGACGTAGTCCATGAGCAGCGAGTCGGCGCTGTCGGCCACCACGGTGTTCCCGGATTATCTGCTTTGGGGTGTTTACAAGACCAGGAGGGCTGCGCGGACCGCTTTCACCGCTATCCCTAGAGCCAACCCGTATATCATGCTGGTGGAAGTGGGCGCTGGTGCTGGCGAGATGGAACCTACCGGGCGGCGGCGCTACTTCCGAGACGAGGAACGCTGAAAAACCCTCTGGCAACGCTTAGAATAAACAGGGTCGAGATCGTGAAGGGCGGTGAGTGATGGCGGGGCAGGACATGCTGGGTTTGTTGGATCGGTTGATCGCTGGCTGGGAAGGGGAGACGGTTGAGTTCAAGGAGGCTAGCCGTGACTACAGCACTGACAAGATCGGCTCGTATTTCTCCGCGTTGAGCAATGAGGCGAACTTGCGCAACGCTGGCTCGGCGTGGCTCGTGTTCGGTGTGTGCAACAAGTCTCGGACTGTGGTCGGAACGAATTACAGGCCTGATCCTGAGCGGCAGCAGAGCTTGAAGTGGCAGATCGCGCAGGGCACGGAGCCGTCAGTCACGTTCCGCGACATCCACGAAGTGGCACACCCGAGTGGGCGTGTGATGATGTTGGAGATCCCACCAGCACCAACGGGCATCCCGATCGCGTGGCACGGCCACTATTATGCCCGCGCTGGTGAATCCCTCGTGTCGTTGGGGCTGGACAAACAGGATCAGATCCGGCATCAGTCGCTGGCCACGGACTGGTCGGCCCAGATTGTGCCCGGCGCTACGCTGGATGATTTCGATCCGGGGGCGTTGGATCACGCACGTCGGGCGTTCGCCAGGAAATATCCGCGCCGACTCACCGAAGGCGAGGTGTTTAGCTGGCCGGTGGCGATGTTCACCGACCGGGCCAGGTTGACGTTGGGCGGCGAGGTGACCAGGGCTGGTCTGCTGTTGGTCGGGAGGGCTGAGTCGGCGGGCAGGTTGACACCTCATCCGGCGCAGTTAACATGGAGCCTGGTCGGCCAGGAGCGGGCGTACGAGCATTTCTCCACGCCTTTCTTGTTGTCAACGACTGCCTTGTGGCATCGGATTCGGAATGTGCAGTTGCGACTGATCAGGCCGGGCACGCTGTTGCAGACCGAAGTGTCGAAGTACGACGAGCGGATTGTGCTGGAAGCGATTCATAATGCGGTCGCTCATCAAGATTTCTTACGGGCTGGGCGGGTACTGGCGCAGGAATATCCAGATCGGTTGGTGGTGACTAACCAGGGAGAGTTCTTCGAGGGCCTGCCCGAGGAGTACGCAACCGGCGGCAGGTCACCGAGCCGGTACCGGAACGCCATGTTGGCGCAGGCAATGGTCGAGTTGGGCATGATCGACACGCTCGGCTATGGCATCTTTGACATGCACAACCGGCAGGCGCACCGTTTTCTGCCCATGCCGGACTACGACCTGTCCACGCCGACACAGGTCAGGCTGACGATCCATGGGGCTGTGGTGGACGAGGCGTACACGAACCTGCTGATGCAGCGCACTGACTTGCCGTTGGCGGATGTGCTGGCTTTGGATCGGGTGCAGAAGGGGTTGACGATCCCGGAGAAGGCAACCAGGCGGCTGCGCCGGGCCGGGTTGGTCGAGGGCCGCAAACCCCATCTGCGGGTCGCGTCCGTCATTGTGGATGCGACCGCGACGGAGCCGGCGGTGAAGTCCCGCAGCGGCGACGAGCAGCTACTGCTTCAGGTGATCGTCGACCATCTGGCGGTGTCAGGGTCAGCGACCCGCCGAGACATCGACGCGCTACTCGACACCGACTTGGCCGATGACAGCCAGCGGATGAGGCGAGTGACGAATTTATTGACTAAACTGCGCCGGGACGGGCTGATCGCCAACCAGGGCACGAAAGCTAGCCCAGTGTGGGTATTGGCCGAGCAGCAGCCGTAAGCCCTATTTGCAAACTCGGCGACGAAACCCGCGCGGTTACTAGGCGAATGAGAACCCCGGAAGGATTATTCGCGCTTGTCAGAGCCTATTTGCAGAGGTGACGAAACCTTCAGGCTTGCAAATAGGACGGTGACCACACCGCGGGAAGCTATCCGGATCAAGTCGGAGAAGTCCAGCCCGATAGCGCGAAGGGCTTCCCTAGCGCGGTTCTCAGCTTAGTCTCGCTGTCTGGGGGAGTGCCCTCACAGTGGCGCTGCGGCCATGTCTTCTCCAGTAAGGCATGACCCAGGCCCGTTATCTAGACTCCAGCAAGACTAACGATGCAAAAAAGGAAAACGCGGCCAGATAGTCCGCGAACAGGTCGGTCATTCCCGCTCTTTGTTGCTGGCTTATTGACAGAACGTGTCCCAGATGGCTGTTTGAAACCATTCGAATCCGTTGAGATTTGGCTCTGACAAGGCGTAACAGCCTCACAGTGTTTATTGCTGGTTTGTCATGGTGAGCATTATGTCAAATTTTGTACTGCTTATTGCACCCGGTGAGTCATTAGCGGTGACTAAATAGACGACAGTATCCGTTGTGGCCAGTATCGCTCGTCTGGGGGTCAGAACGCGCCTGGGTGTCAATCAGGCTGGCGGCTAGGCGTTCCCATGCCAAGGCCACAGCCGCGCAGTCAAACCCTGCAGGCCAGCAGGCCCAAGAACGCCCAGCCTTTGCGGTAAGTGGCCTCAACCATTCAAGGACGCCATACTGTCATTATTTGTGTCAACCGGGCGGGCAATCCGTCTACTGACGGGTTTTCTGTCATTACTGCCAACTTCGATGTCAACCTACACGCACTTTGGGGGACACGCGGACCCCGGTTTTGACATAATCCAATATTATCGGACTAAAAAGAACCTGGGTTGCATCTAGTGCAAGAACTCAGGCAATTTGGATATTGGGCCGTTTGTGCGCGTCGCCGCGTCCAAGGCTTGCCGGATCTGTTCTGCAACCCATCTTGCCCCGTGTCGTTTCGCGTATCTGAACCATCGAATGCGACAGTGCCGAAATGTCGCCCACCGGACTTGGTGGTCTCCGTGACGGCAGATACCGTGGAAGACGCTTTGATTGGCACCGGGTCCTGTGAACAAACCATGCACCGGCTCTGACGGCAACCACCGGCCACCTAACCCAGCCCCGCTGACCACTCCAAACTGGTAGTCATACCTGGCCAGAAGCCCGATTATCTTCCCCGAGTATTGTTAGGAATATTCTCGGG
>JAISCH010000254.1 GCA_031265725.1 Propionibacteriaceae bacterium | reverse complement strand
CTTGACCGCCTCCAGCACCGATCCGATAGCCAAGAGCAGCCGGAAATGCCCGCCCTCGTCCAACGGGTCGTGGGCCAGCCAGCCGATATGCCGCTCCACCATGGCCAGACCGCGCGCCTCGTTGTTGGTGATCGCGCAGAAGGCGATGTTGTCAGCGACGATGCCGATCCGGTCGGGATTGGTGCGGGCGAGACGATAACTGCGGGAATGGTCGGCGCGGGCGTCCTCCAAGCGCCCAGCGCGCAATTTGGCCAGCAGGGTCGCCGCGAGTGCGCCTTCCGGCTCCTCGCCGCAGGAATAGCCGCCTTCCACTATCTCGTCCACCAGCCGCAAGGTCTCTTCCTCCTCGCCCAGTTCAAAGGCGAACTCGGCCAATTGGCTGCGCCCGCAGGCATCGCAGTGGCTGTGCGAGTCGCGCGGAGTCGAGTTGAGCAGGCTGCGCAATTCCTTCGCCCGCTCCAACTGGCCGGTCCGCCAGGAGTGCGCGAACCGGGCGGTTATCACGCCGCTCAGCCCCAGCCCGGCTCGGCGGTAGTGCTCCTCCATATCGTCCAGCATCGCCTCGTTCTGGGCGAGGGCGAACATTGAATTGCGGTCCAGCGCGCCGACCATCCATTTGAAATGCCAGAGCAGGTCGGCGGCGTTGTTCTCCAGATCGACGGCGAATCTCACCGGATCGGAGTCGTATTTCGCCAGGCACCAGGCAAAGCTGGTCAGCATGGAGTCGGTGTCGCCCAGTTGAGCGGCGCTGGCGGTCAGCCGCATCCTGGCTTGATACTCCAATTCCTCGTCACCGATCTCGCGGGAAAGCTCCACCGCCTTGTCAATCAGTCGCCGCTCCTGCGGACTCCAATACATCTGATCGATCTGTTGGAAAAGATCGATGATCTCAGCTTTGAGTTGGCTTTTTCCCACAATGTTTCCTTCCTGCCACCAGTGATTATCGACTGGCTGCAGCTATTCGAAATCGGCAAAAATATCGGTTTCGGCGTTGACGCGCAGCGCCACCAAGTCGGTCAGCGCGGAATAGAGCAACCTCCGGTCCTGCGAGGTGAGCGGCTGGTGCCCGGCCAGTTGA
The DNA here is from genome assembly GCA_031265725.1 of Propionibacteriaceae bacterium. Classification (GTDB taxonomy): domain Bacteria; phylum Actinomycetota; class Actinomycetes; order Propionibacteriales; family Propionibacteriaceae; genus Propionicimonas. The sequence continues at coordinate 2,646 of JAISCH010000254.1, read as the reverse complement.
GATTGCGCGTACAGCACTTGCAGGCTGGAGGCGAACACCTCGTCGTCAGTCGTCCTGGCCAGCATCCGGATCAGCGGGTTGCCCCAGTTGAGGCACAGCCGGGCTGCGGCGTCACCGATTTTCGCTGAGCGCTCAGCGGTCATCCGCTCGTCCACCTGGGAGATCAGCTTGCTCCACAGCGGGCTGGACAATTCTCCGGCCCTGGTCCGGTCGAGGTGGCGGAACACGTCCAGATCGGCTACGTACAGCGCCGGGGTGTCGGGCTGGTCCATGATCCGCACCACCACCTGACAGTCCCGCCCAGTCAGCACCCGGGTGGCCCGCTCCTCCAATTCCACCGCTATCGACCTGTCATCGAGCGGCGGCGGATCGAGATGGTCAAGGATGGCGAGCACATTCACCCGCTCCACTGCCACGTCGTAGCGGCCGGGGAGCATCCGGACCAGTTCGGTGTCATGGATGTAGCCACCGTTGACCAGCGGCACGTCGTCACGGATCACCGCCACCACCTGACGGAATTCGTCCACTGTCTCGGTGTAGCGGATCGTCTTATAGGTCTTGGTCAGCCGCTCGATAGTCATCCGGCCCAGCGAGGTCTCCACTGACAGGAACCGCATCACGAAACCGGCCAACTCCTCGTCGTGGAGGACGAGTTGCTTGAGCGCCGCCTCATGGATGGCGAGGAATTGCCCCAGCCGCCTGGGATCGCTCAAAGTCAGCTCGACCAGCCAACGCCGGATGGCATTGCCCAATTCCTCCCTGGTGTGCTCCAGCCGGAAGTCCTCGACCACGCCTTCCCGGCTGGCGGTGGGGCTGAGGTCGGTGGAATCCAACACTGGACGGACGAAGAAGGCCCAGTCCGGAAGCAGCCCGTCAGCGCGTTCAGAGAGCAGCATCCGGCCCAGATAAACCCGGGACGACTGCCGGGCATTGGGCGGCGGCGCGAAGGGGAGCACGAAAGCCTTGCCTCTGGTACCCGTCGCCGGAGCCGAGATGTTGATCACGTCCAAGGGCCGCGCGCCGATCAGCTCGGTCCCGAATTGGTACAACTCGCCGAAGTCCGGATCGGGGTCGAGGAAGACTGGATCGCGGTTTATCCGCTCGCTGTCGTGGGGCAGGTCGACGTAGACCGGGACCGGCAGAAACTCACCGAATTCCTTCGCCAGCCGGAGCACTGTCGGCTGGGAGAGCAAGTCCTTGCTGTCGAAACGAGGCTTGAGCCGCACCGAGGTCCCAATCGGGGCATCCGCTAAAGTACGCACAGTGAACGTCCCGTTGGCGTCGCCCACCCACTCGACTCCCGGACCGCCTTTGGCGCTGCGCGAGACGATGCGAATGGCGTCAGACACCATGAAGCAGCTCAGTAGCCCGATCCCGAATTGGCCCAGGTAGTCGCTGCGGGGCAGGTCGAAAATATCCCTTTTCGAGGACCTCCCGACTGTCGCCAGCAATTCGGTCACCTCATCCTCAGTCAGACCGATCCCGTCGTCGCTGAGCACGAATTCCTCGCGCTGATCGTTGATCGGAAAGATTCGGATCGCCGGAGCGAGTGACCCGCTTCGCCCCGCGTCGTTCGCCGCCTCGGCCGGCAAAGCCTTGCGGGCGGTGATCGCGTCTACGCCATTCTGCAAAAGCTCGCGCAAATAGACTCGCGGGCTGGAATAGATATGCCGGCTGAGCAGGTCGACGACACCGCGTAGGTCAACCTGAAACGGTCGGGATTGAGGGGACACCATTGAACAATACCGTGATCATTGCAACAAGGTATACATCCAGTACCCGTAGAGGGACACCGCAGTGAGAATGATGACAAATACCAATATCGTTATTATTCGCTGCCGCTTCTTGTTCCGCGTCGAGCGCACATCCTGCGGACTCCACTCCCCGACCCCAGGGATCACCCTAGGTGCCGCCCCCTCGTTCAAATTCAGGTTAGTGTTGAGTCCTTCCACACCCCGATTCTACTGTGCCTCAGGCAACCCTCCGCAAAACGCCTCCGCGAGCCGCACAACGCAGCCTGTGGAAGCTAGCTGATTAAGCTGAGGTCACCTGGGGCAGGTCTGCAAACTTCGCGTGGAAGTCTTTGGTGGCGATGAGCCGGCCAGTTTCCACGGCGTGAGCGGCAATGATCAGGTCGTGGGCACCTCGGGTCAGACCGGCGGCATGGGTGTAAGCCAAGAGTTTCGCATGTGCCGCTGCTGTTGACGCGGTGTAGTCGAGTACCTTCGCATGAGCTAGCAGGGTATCCAAAAACAATTTTCGAGCGGCGGCACGATCAGGTGTGTCAGCTCGTAACACCCCTTCTTGGAACTCGGCAACCGTGATGGCAGCAATCGCAATGTCATCACTTTTCATTCCCAGACCCTCGCCATTGATACGACCGCGCTCATATTCGATGAGCAAAGATGTGTCGAGGATCAGTCTTCTGCCCATGCATCCTCCACCGGCAGCGAGTTGGCGAAGTTATGTAGCTGTTCCACGTCGGCAGCAAATTCCGGATCACGTGGCAGTTTGTCAAGCGCAGCGAGCAGGTACCCAAGCGTGAATGACTCGACAGGCTTGACCTCAGCAACACGTATCCCGTCCCTGACGATCTCAAAGCTCTCGCCCTGCTCCACCTCGTCTAACAAACGCCGGAACCCGCGC
>JAISCH010000216.1 GCA_031265725.1 Propionibacteriaceae bacterium | reverse complement strand
GAAGCCGCCGCCGACATGCCCGCTGGTCGCGTCTCCGACGAACAGCCAGGCCGCGCCCTCTTCGTCACTGGTCAGCACCCGGTCGGAGATCACCTTCGCGGGCAGCTCGACCACTTGCTTCACCCCGACGGCCATCGCGGCAGGCGAGGGAGTCGGCGCTCCGACGCCCTGGGCGGCCAGCAGCGAATTCGCCCCGTCGCAGAGCAGCACCACATCAGCGGTGATCTCATCCTCACCGGCCCGCACCCCAGTGACCCGACCGCCGTCTTCCAGCAACGATTCCACCGCGATTCCGTTGATGTACTCGGCCCCGGCCTCCTCAGCTTTGCCAGCCAGCCACGGGTCGAACCTGGCCCGCAACACCGAGTAGGACTCGTTTCTCGCCTCACGCAACTTCTCGTCAGTGAACTCGACAGTGAAATTCGCGTCCGGGGCCAGCAGCGAAATCCGTTCCCGGACGATCCGGCGCTCCAACGGGGCTTCGGCGGCGAAGTCCGGGAAGACTGCCCGCAAAGAATGGGCGTAGAGCCTGCCCCCGGACATATTCTTCGCCCCGCAGAAGTTGCCCCGTTCCACGACGAGCACGCTCTTGCCCGCCTTCGCCAATTCGTGAGCGGCTATCGGGCCAGCACAGCCCGAGCCGACGACGATGGCATCAAAATCAGCCATTGGTTACTCCTTTCGTAGCTGGTCCAGCCGCCACATCCTGCCCGGTCGGTGACAGCGAACTGGCCTGGCTGAGCGTCAGGCCACGGGTCTCCGGCGCCATGAGCACCGAGAGCACCAAACCCAAGACTAACAAGGCAACACCGACCAGCATTGTCGGCCCGATGCCGTAAGCATCCAAGAACAATGGCAGCCCATAGGTGGAGATGACAACCCCGATGCGGCTGATAGCGATGGCCACACCGACAGCGGTGGCGCGCACCTCAGTCGGGAACAGCTCGTTGGGATACAGCCATTGCAGAATGCCCGGCCCCCCGGAGAAGAAGGCGTAGACGGCGAACGCCACCGCGATGACGACAACATGCGCCCCCGGCGCGACTCCGGGGATGAGCAATCCGACTGCCATCAGCGCCAGTGAGCCGATCAGCAGCGGACGGCGGCCCAGCGAGTTCAGCCAGAACATCGCCGGGATGCTGCCAATGAGGAACACCAGGCTGACCAACGCCTCCCCCAGGATAGACAGGCTGCCTGACCCCAAGCCAAAAGCCTCCATGATCCTTGGACCAAAAGTATACATGGCATACATCGGCACCACCTGGCAGAGAATCAATACTCCTAGATAGATGATACGGCCCAGATAGCCTTGCCGGAAGATGGGCGCGAAACCAGATTTGGCAGGTTTCTCCTCCTCCAATTCAACGCCCTCGCCGAAGACCTTGGCCATCACCGCCTGGGCCTCTTCGGTCCGGCCGCGCTGAGCCAGCCAACGCGGCGACTCCGGAATGTCGTGCCGTCCGATCAGCAGCACCACACAGGGAATGATGGCGCTGCCCAGCATCCAGCGCCAGCCGCCCTCCACACTGAACAGGGCGAAACCGACGAACGCCGCCGCCGTCGCCCCCAGGTACCAGGCCGCCGAGACGATGCCCATGCCGATGGCCCGCTGCTTCTTCGGCACGAATTCTGCGATCAACGAGGTGGCTATCGGATAGTCCGCGCCGATGAAGAAGCCGAGCAGGAAGCGCAGCACGATGAGCTGGACCGGGTTCCCGATGAGCACACAGGCCAGCGAGGAGACCCCGATAGCCGTCACGTCGAGGATGAACATCTTCCGTCTCCCCAGCGCGTCAGTCATCCGGCCGCCGACGATGGAGCCGGCGAAGATGCCAGCCAGCGCGGACGCCCCGATCATCGCCGTGTCGACGGCGGACAGGTTCAGCCAACCAGTCAGCTCGACCAGCGCCACACCGATGATGCTCAGCACATACCCGTCCAAGAACGAGCCGCCGCTGGAGAAGAAGACCACCTTCTTCAGGAATGGGTTCATCTGGGCATCATCGATGCGCTGGGTATTGGTCACGCCTGGTTCACTTCCACTCGATGATTCCCCAGTTGAGGTGCGGCTTCGCCGTCTCGTCGGCGGCGTCCACCAGCTTGAAACGAATCTCCTTGTCAGCGACTTGCCACAGTTGCGTCTTCAGCGTGGAGCCGGGATGCACCGGTGAGGTGATCCGGGTCTTGAACCGAGTCAACCGCTCCGGCTCCCCGGGGATATAGGTCTTGATGAAGTGCCGCATGACCACACCGGCGTAGCTGATGGCGTGCAGGATCGGGCGCGGCTCATTGTTGGCCGCTGCGTAGTCCCAGTCGATGTGCTGCGGGTGGTAGTCGCCGGACAGCCGGTAGATCAACGCCTGGTTGAAGGGGATGGTCTCGACGACCTCAGCGTCAGCCGGGCGGTCGGGCATCTCCACCACGTCCTTCGGCGGCACCGGGCCGCCCCAGCCGCCGTCGTAGATCAGGCAGTCCCAGCTCTCATTGGTGAAAAGCAGGTTGCCGTCGGAGTCGTAGGTGTCGCCGATGTGCTGGGCGAGCAGGCCGCGTCCCTCGCCCCGGTCGTACAGTCCCTCCAGCCGGACTTTGGTCTCCAGATGGTCGGCCATTTTCGTTATCGGCTGGTGGTAGCGGACGTCGAAGCCCCAGTGCAGCGAACCGGCGTAGTTGTAGCCGTAGTCGATGACCCGGGTGACCTCGGAGTCCACGATCAGCATCGCGCCGAACATCGGCAGCACTTTCAACTGCGGGTCGCGCTCGTCGTGCTCGTTCAGGTATACCAGGTCGTCTTTGCCGTCGATCCCGGCCCCGCAGCCCAGCGCGAACAACTCCAAATCGCGGAAGGTGTAGTCGCGGACGAAGGGGCCGAAGCTCTGGCCCACCATCTCAGTCTTGATCTTGCCCATCTGTGTGTCTCCTATTCAATGGTTTGGTTGTCAGTCCGGCTCAGTAGCCGTTTCTCGATTTTCATGCTCTGGGTGCGCGGGAAACCGGCCACCACCTCAATGTG
>JAISCH010000204.1 GCA_031265725.1 Propionibacteriaceae bacterium | reverse complement strand
GCTGGAATGCCAGGCCTCCGCACCCCAGTGGTAGCCGCGTCCGGGAGCCTCGACGGCCCGAGCCAGCGGACTGCCGACCATGACCGCGTCGGCACCGCAGCCGATCGCCTTGGCGATATCCCCGGAACGGCCCAGGGCACCGTCGGCGATCACATGGACGTAGCGGCCGCCCGACTCGTCCAAGTAGTCGCGCCGGGCCGCTGCCACATCGGCCAGTGCCGATGCCATCGGCACCTCCACTCCCAGCACTCGGCGGTTGCGGCCAGTGGCACCGCCGCCGAAACCGACCAACACCCCGGCAGCCCCAGTGCGCATCAGGTGCAGCGCCGACTGATAGGTGGCACAGCCGCCGACAATGACCGGCACGTCCAGGTGGTAGATGAATTCCTTCAGGTTCAGCGGCTCAGCGATCTTCGAGACATGCTCGGCGGAGACGGTCGTGCCTCTGATGACGAAGAAATCCACCCCGGCCCGTTCCACCACGGCGGCGAATTCGGCACAGGTCTGCGGGGAGAGCGAACCGGCAACCGGGACACCGGCGTCCCGGATTTGATTCATCCGGGCGGTGATCAACTCCGCTTGGATCGGCGCGGCATAGATCTCCTGCATCCGCTTGGTGGCGGTGGCCTGGTCCTCGATTTCCGCCAACTCCTCCAGCAGCGGCTGCGGATCGTCGTAACGGGTCCACAACCCCTCCAGGTTGAGCACCCCCAGACTGCCCAACCTGCCGAGGGCTATCGCCGTCTCGGGCGACATCACCGAGTCCATCGGAGCGGCGATGATCGGGAAGTCGAAGGTCAGCGCGTCGATCTTCCAGGTCAGATTGACCTCTTCGATGCCACGAGTGCGCCGGTTGGGCACGATGGCGATCTCATCGAAGCCGAAGACTTCGACCGCACGCTTAGATCGTCCTATTTCAATCATGATCGGATTCCTTCTATATCTGAGGACAGCCCCTTAGGCATCAGAAACTTTAACAGAGGACACATTGGCGAACGTAGTGAGCGCGGGGGTCCAAGGGGGTCGCCCCCTTGAATGTGAATTGTTGGGGTCCCCAAAAAGTACCGGACCGCAGCGAAGCAGAACGAGGACACTTTTCCGGTGAGCGCAGCGAACGCGGGGGTTTGAAGGGGGTCGTCCCCCTTCAATGTAAAAATGTTTGGGGTCCCCAAAAAGTACCGCAATGAAGCGAAGCGGAATGAGGACACTTTTTGGGGCTTATTTGACTGAGTAGTTGGGGGCTTCCATCGTCATCTGGATGTCATGGGGATGCGACTCGCGCAATCCCGACGAGGTGATCCGGATGAAGCGGCCACGCTCGTGCAATTCCGGGATGGTCGCCGCTCCCGAGTAGAACATCGACTGGCGCAACCCGCCGATGAGTTGATAGGCGACGGCTGCCAGTGGCCCGCGATAAGCCACTTGGCCCTCGACCCCTTCCGGGATCAGTTTGTCGTCGCTGGTCACATCGGCTTGGAAATAGCGGTCCCGCGAGTACGAAGCCTTCCGCCCGCGTGCCGCCATCGCACCCAATGAACCCATACCGCGATAGGACTTGTACTGTTTGCCGTTGATGAAGACCAATTCGCCCGGACTCTCCTCGCAACCGGCCAGCAGCGAGCCGAGCATCACCGAGTCGGCTCCGGCCACCAACGCCTTGGCGATGTCACCGGAGTATTGCAGCCCGCCGTCACCGATCACCGGGACACCGGCCGGACGACAGGCCCGCGCCGCCTCGTAGATGGCGGTGACTTGCGGCACGCCGACCCCGGACACCACCCGGGTGGTACAGATCGAACCCGGCCCGACCCCGACTTTCACTCCGTCGGCACCAGCGGCGACCAATGCGGCCGCGCCCTCGTAAGTGGCGACGTTCCCGCCGATGATATCCACCTTCGTGGCCGCTGGCGCCGCCTTCAACCGAGCGATCATGTCCAAGACGCCCTGGGTGTGGCCATGCGCGGTGTCCACGACGATAGCGTCCACCCCGGCTTCGACCAGCAGCATCGCCCGCTCCCAGGCGTCACCGAAATAACCGACGGCGGCACCGACACGCAGCCGCCCGGACTCATCCTTGGAAGCCATCGGATATTTGTCGGACTTCACGAAATCCTTCAAGGTGACCAGTCCGCGCAGCTTGCCCTCGGCGTCCACCAGCGGCAGCTTCTCAATCTTGTGTTTGGCGAGCAATCGCAATGACTCGTCGCCCTTTATCCCCGGCCAGCCGGTGACCAGCGGCATCTTCGTCATGACTTCAGCGACCAGCTTGTTCGGATCGTCCTCGAAGCGCATGTCCCGATTGGTGACGATGCCGAGCAGCCGCAATTCGTCGTCCACCACTGGAACGCCGGAGATGCGGAATTTGGCGCACAATTCGTCGGCTTCCCGGATCGTGGCGTCGGCGCTGATAGTGATCGGCTGATCGACCATCCCCGCCTCGGAGCGCTTCACCCGGTCGACCTGGCTGGCCTGGTCGGCAGCCGACATATTGCGGTGCAGGATACCCATCCCGCCCTCGCGCGCCATCGCTATCGCCATCCGTGACCCGGTGACGGTATCCATCGCTGAACTGAGCAAGGGAATCCGCACTTTGATGCGCTTGCTGATGTAGCTGGACGCATCCACCGCCGATGGGATCACGTCGGACGGTCGAGGCAGGAGGAGAACATCGTCAAACGTCAGCCCGAGCTGTGCGAACGGCTCAGGTACACCGAGAGTGGTCAAGTCTGAATGCGACATGGCTTTCCAAACGCTAGGGAAGCCAACAGTTTAGCTCGCGCGCTCAGCCGAATCCGCATTTTCCAAGTTTGAACGGCGGCGGCAAGCAGGCTTTCCCCTACCGGCGAAAGATTAACCGTGAGAACGTGGTCAAGTTCCCGTTGGGCATAGCGACTTCCGGGAATAGGGAAGGGGCCAGCCGTGTCGCGGCTGGCCCCTTGGGGGAGGATCGGTAGTTCAGCTTTTGGTCGAAGCAGCCACTGTGGCAATGACAGTTGCGAGCTCGTCCGGGCGGCTCCACATCGGCCAGTGCCCGGTGGGCAGGTCGATGACATCGAGGCGCTGCAGTCTGGCCACTTCGGCGAACATCGGATGACCAGCTTGGGCGAGTTCCATGATTTGAGCACTCGGCATGGAGCAGCACACCAACGTGGTGGGCACACTCAGACGCTGAGCGTTGGAGAGTTCCACTGCTTGCCTCAGCACCGGGCCGGGTTCCGGGACGGCCTGGCTTCGGAACCGGGCCAGGTGATCGGTGTCCAAACCTT
>JAISCH010000142.1 GCA_031265725.1 Propionibacteriaceae bacterium | reverse complement strand
CTTCACTTCTCCGGGGGCCAGCGCGGAGTCGTTGCGCGTCTCTCTGGCCAGGGGATTGAGCCATGCCGAGGCTCCGGCTGATTTCGAGGCCGAGGGCGAAGAAGTCGAGATGGAGTCCTGCTGGGCCGCCCGCGCCGAACTGTTGGACGCCATCTACTCCGGTGATTTGCAGAATCCGATCATGATCGCCGGGCTGCTGGCCTTGGAGACCGCCCGGATCAGTGGACGGTTGGATGAGTTACGCCCAGCGGACGCCCCTTGGCCAGCGCGCGCAGTAGTCGCTGCACCGCCTTCCTCCGCCTTGCCATCGCGCTGTTCTCCCACCGCTCGCTCAACCAGCAACCTATCGGCGCTCCCGCTCAGTCAGTGATATGGCCAGTCAGCTTGAGCGCCTGGTAAACACCTATCTGGCCCATCTGGCGGTCGAACGCGGCGCTTCCGGGCACACCTTGTCCAACTATCGCCGGGACTTGGCCCGCTACTTGAGCTTCCTGGCCAGCCGGGGGATCGACACCCTGGAAGCTGTTGCCGAACAGGATGTGACTGAATTCATCGGTTGGATCCGCAGCGGCGATGCGGAACACCAGCCGCTCGCCGCGTCGAGTGCGGCCCGGTCGCTGATCGCGGTGCGCAGCCTCCATCGTTTCGCGCTCAGCGAGGGCGCGGTGAAGATCGATGTGGTCGCCGATGTCCATCCCCCCAAACAGGGCCGAAGACTGCCCAAAGCCCTGGGTATTGCTGAAGTGCAAGCATTATTGGACGCGCCCGACACCGCCACTGTCGCCGGGCTGCGCGACGCCGCCCTACTCGAATTGCTCTACGGCAGCGGAGCCAGAATCTCCGAAGTCCTCGCCTTGGACGTGGACGACTTCACTTATGCCGCTGAAGACGGGATGCTCCGGCTCTTCGGCAAAGGCCGTAAGGAACGCCTGGTCCCCCTGGGCTCCTTCGCCAAGGCCGCCGTGGACGCCTGGCTGGTGCGCGGCCGTCCGCAATGGGCAGCGGCGGCGAAACGCGCCACCCCGGCGCTATTGCTGAATAAACGCGGCAACCGGCTCAGCCGACAGAGCGCCTGGCTGGTCCTGCAAGAACAGGCCGAGAAAGCCGGTATCGCCACAAAGATCAGCCCGCACACCCTGCGCCACTCCTTCGCCACCCACCTCCTAGATGGCGGTGCCGACATCCGAGTAGTCCAGGAATTGCTCGGCCACGCCAATGTGACCACCACTCAGATCTACACCCTGGTCACCGTAGAACACCTCCGCGAAGTCTTCCTGACCTCCCATCCCCGCGCCCGCTGAAATGCGTCATGATGCTGTTTGAATGTGTGCAGGTTCAGCACTCCTGGCTATGTTTTTCACCGTCCTTCGCCACCCAGTTGTTTGACGATAGCGTCGACGGGCAGGTAGTCCAGAAATTTGGCAGCGGCTAGCGTGTTGTGGTGAAAACCAACTCTGATGTGGTCAGATGGCGAGTGTGTGGTTTTAGGCTGCAAGTCCTGGTGGTGCTTGGGTTTGGCGGGTGGTTATCCGGTTGTGTCTTCGTGGTTTTCGGTCGGGGTCGTAGCTGGCGGGTGGGATGAATTCAGGCTGCCGATCCACTGGGTTGATCCGGACTTGCCATTGTTCCCGGTGGGGGTCTGGCTCTAGCTGGGCATGATGGTGATGGCACAACAACACCAGGTTGTCCAAGGCTGTCGGACCGCCTACTTGCCAGGGTCGGATGTGGTGGGCTTCGCAACGGGCTGGCGGGGTCTCACAGCCGGGGAAGGCACATCCGCCGTCGCGTAGGGTGAGTGCGTGCCGGATAGGTTTGGTCACTAGCCGGTTTGTCCTGCCTACGTCCAGGATTTCAGATTCGCTGCCGAGCACAACCGGGATGATATCCGCATCACAGCACAGCATCCGCAACTGCTTAGCAGTCAGAGGTTGTTCTCCGACATATCCACAACCAGCACCAACCAAAGCAGTGTTCCCGGCTTTGCGTGCTTGTTCCCGCAGCCAGTCGATGTGCATGGTGGCGAAAACAGTCGGCCGGTCCCCACCGTTAGCCGGGGCATGGGTTTTCTTCGCACAGTCTTGGACCATCAAAGACAGTGCGTCGGCGTAGCGTTGTCCTGGTGTGGGTTGGCAGGTTTTGGGGTCGTGGGTGTCTAAGCCTTTGCGTCGTTCGGATTCCCGGTAGGCGTCCAACTGCGCGATCCACAACCCGGCCTCAATAGTGGGCAACTGTCCGGAGAACCGGACAGAACCACGCTGATCAGGGGTGAACTGCAGATACCGGTTCCGATACGCCTGCTCGGCCTGCCGGGCGAGACGCTCATCAGCAGTGGCAACAGGTTCGGGTTGTAGTGCGGCGATGGCGGCGTCTGCTTGTCGGGCGAGCCGGTTGGCGTCCATCCTGGCTGCCATGTCCACTAGTAGTGTCTCGGCCTCGGCACGCACACCGCTGCTGGCTGGAACAGCCTCTAGGGCTTTGGCTATCACGGTGGTTTGGGCCTGGTCTACCTGGCCTGCCAGGGCGGCTTTGCGCAACGCGGGATTCTCCGCAAGAGCATCTGCTGTTGCTACTTGTGCCCTGGCGGCACGATGGGTCAGGTTGGTGCCCAGGGCCAGCCAGTCTGTCATCGACACCCTAGCGACCTGTTCACTGGCTCCGGCACGGTCGGCCTCAGCTACCAGTTCGGCCACCAGGGCGTCCAGGCGGCGTTTCAACTGCTGGCTCACCCGGACCAGTTCCAGCCTCGCCCTGGCTTCCAGCCCTTGCCTGGTGTCGGCACATGCCAGATCGAGCGCTGAACTGACTGCCTCAAAGGCGGTCTTGGTGTTCCCGACTGTGCTGGTTTCCATACTCTAAACCTAGTCGTCGGCACGGACAGTTTCGGCCCCGGAACAGCCTGAATCGAACACACATCGGATAACGTTATCAAACCGTTACCAACACGTTCTCAGCCGTTACCACCAGGTACTCAAAAGAGATAACACACCGGCAATAGGGAGGAAAGGTGGCAGGTCGAATCGGTTCCCACCAGGTCCCACAAAGAGGTGCGACACGCAAGCCGGGCTGAAAATCGAGGAAGCGACCGAGTTGCCGCAGTATTCCCAAAAGGGGTGACATGTCAGACCATGCCGCAGAACCCGTATTGGGATTGACGGTGAGTACCTTCATGTTCGGGGGATTGGGTTGCCAATTTGTGGAGTTGATCTGTCGGTTTGCGGGATTGAGTTAGGCATTCCCGCGCGGCTGGAGTTGGGCTCTCTCTAGGCTGCTATTTTCCTGTGGCCTTTTATCCAGGGTATCCAGATGTTCTGGGCATTTAGTTGGCGGGTTGGGTGCTTGTCGAGAAGGATGGCAATAGAGCAAGACCGCAAACAGGATAATACGCACTAAGAGGTTGCGCCAATAGCTTGCTTGGC
>JAISCH010000131.1 GCA_031265725.1 Propionibacteriaceae bacterium | reverse complement strand
TCGTTGTCCACGCCGCAGGCCACCATGAAAGCGAGCGCCCGCTCTATCTCGGCGGCCAGCGCCTCATAGCGCTCCACCACATTTGAATAACGGACGAAGTCAGAATTCCAAGTGTGTACGGTGCGCAGGTCCGCGAAGCCGCCTTTGACGAAGGCTCGGAGCAGGTTGAGGGTGGCCGAGGACCGGTTGTAGACCTCGATCAGCCGTTCCGGGTCGGGCTCGCGGGCGGCGGCGCTGAATTCCAACGAGTTAACCGCGTCACCGCGATACGCCGGAAGGGTGACGCCGTCCCTGGTCTCGGTGTCGGAGCTGCGCGGCTTCGCGTATTGACCGGCGATGCGGCCGACTTTCACCACCGGCATCTGCGCCGCATAGGTGAGAACCACCGCCATCGACAGCAGCACCCGTAGCTTACCCCGAATGTCCTGGGCGGTCACCGAGTCAAAATTCTCAGCGCAGTCGCCGCCTTGGAGTAGGAAGGAGCGCCCGGCCGCCACATCGGCGATCTTCCGGCGCAAATCGTCACATTCCCCGGCGAAGACCAACGGCGGGCGTTTCCGCAATTCAGCGAGCACCCGACTCACTTCCCCAGCATCGGCATACGTCGGCTGCTGGGCAGCCCCAAGGGCCTTCAACTCAGCAAGGGTCGGAATCTGAACAGCCACAACATTGAGAATACGACCAAGCCCGCTTTTATTCCCAACCCGACTGGATTTTGGTCGCCTATCGCTCAACTGAGTGGTCCCAAGAGCCGCCTGCGGACGGCACTCGCCCACCCATCAGGGGACGAGTGTTGATAGCGTCATCTGCCGAGAATTTACGCTCGTCCACCCAGCAGGGGGAATCATCGACTGGCTCGCAGCGATTCATCTGACTGGCAGCGCTGGAGGGTCGCCCCCACCTGGTCGGGGTAGCACGCTGGCATCGGCTTTCTCCATACTCACCGCCCCATGCTTCACTGAGGAGCAATAAACATCGACATAGGTCTGGCCGGACAGTTGCTGGACGGCGTACATAATCTCGTCGGTGACCCAACGCAGCATCTCCGGGTCGTCTATCCCAGCGACGTACTCACTGAAATAAAGCGGTTTGCCGATCACCATTCTGGGTTTTTTCAACCAGGGGATGCCGAACGGCCCTTTCGCCTTGTAGGTGTTGAACGCCGCCACTGGGATCACCGGGACGTTCGCGGCCAGAGCCAGCCGGGCCACCCCGGTCTTGCCTTTGTAGAGCCGCCCATCTACTGAACGAGTGCCCTCCGGGTAGATGGCGACCAATCCGCCGTCCACCAGGCGTTGCAGGATCGGGGCGAGCGCGGCCAATCTGTCCTTGGGATCGGCCCGGTTCATCGGCACCTGGTTGACCAGCTTGAGGAAAATCGCCACCACTTTTGAGCCGATACCCCGGTCGCCACGGAACAATTCGGCCTTGGCCGGATAGATCATCGCCCGCCGCACCAATGCCGGCAGAACGTAGGCGTCAGCGGCGGCGATGTGATTGCCAGCCAGTATCGCCGGACCATGCTGCGGAATATTCTCCTCGCCCTCGGCCTTTCCCCTGAGCACGACTCGGACAATCGGAGCAAAGATCAACCACTTGAACAGCGCGTAGAACATACCGCCTCCTTGAAATAAGCAGCTTCATACTCTCATATGAATTCAACTCAAGCCGTCACATCCTGGCTCCCAGAAGCTGCCGACACGCTCTCGGACCAGGTCTCCGACCGGATTGACCCCCCAGCCCGCCGCGAGCGCGTGCCCGAGCAGCGCGTGCAGGCATTTCACCCTGGACGGCATGCCGCCAGCGCTGAAACCGGCCAATTCGGGCACTGTACCCAGGGCGTCCCGGTCGGCCAGATAGCTCTCGTGCGCCCGCTGATAGGCAGCCGCCAGCTCCGGGTCTTGCGCTAACTGCTGGGTGAGTTCAGCCATCACGCCGGTTGACTCCAGCCGGGAACAGGCCGCCACCGCTTTGGGGCAGGTCAGATAGTAAGTGGTCGGGAACGGTGTGCCGTCCGGCAATCTGGGCTGCGTGGCGATCACTCCGGGCCTGCCGCAGGGACAGCGCCAGGCGACCCCGGCCACCGCCCGGGCTGGACGGCCCAATTGCTCAGCGAGCACCATCTCGTCTGTCGGGGTCATCGGTTCTAATCGCACTTGGCCGCCCCGCTATCTGTTGGCCATCTTGCGCTGTGGGGCGTCAGTGGCTGGAATCGAATCCAACGGCCGACTCCACCAAACCTGACCGTACTGGGCCATGCCCATCATCGGTTGGCCACCTTGCGCTGCGGCGCGTCGGCGACTTGGATCGAGCCCAACATTCGGCTCCACCACGCCGGACCGTATTCTCCGTCCGGGTTCTGGCTGGACTCGACCGCCACCCCGCCGCCAACCGGGTCACCGTTCTCATCGACCACCCGGAAGCCGGTCTCCCCAGGCATCACCCAGCCCAGCCGGTCGCGGGCTTGAATCTTCACATACTCCGGGTCGTTCCACCGATTCAATTCCTCTTCCAAGTCAGCGATCTTGGCGGAACGCTCCCGAATCTGCTGCTCGGCCACCGCCAATTCGTGCTGCTGGCTGACATAGATACGCAACGTGTTGGCATAGGACAACGCCAACACCACCAGCACCAGCACCACCCAGAACGCCCGGCTGGTGATAGTCGGACCCTGCGCCTTCCGCCCAATACGTTTCTTAGCCGGACCA
>JAISCH010000105.1 GCA_031265725.1 Propionibacteriaceae bacterium | reverse complement strand
GGCGAGACGCCGGTGAGTCGGTGGCCTGTTTCGTCGGTGATCCAGGCTTGTTGGCCGCAGCGGGGCGCGGAGTGCTCACCCCAGATCATGTGAGCTGGACCAGGCGTCACCCGATGATCGGATCGACTGTGGCTGAGTATGCCGCTGCCTACACCGCTGGCAATGCGGGTTTCGGGGCGGCAGCGCTGTCGGACCAGGTCTGCTCGCCGCGCTGGGTGCTGGACGCGGAACTCGGCCTGCTGAGTGTCGGGCGCAATGCCACCGAAGCCGGGATAACTGCCGACATAGCCCGGCACACAATGGCTTCGATAACGGTCAGCGAGGAGTTGGGCGGCTACCAGCCGGTCAGCAGTTCCCATGCCTTTGAACTTGAATTCTGGAATGCCCAGCGGAACAAGCTGGATAGGCCTGTCGCGGACTTGACTGGCCGGGTCGCGCTGGTAACTGGAGCAGGTTCGGGGATCGGGCATGCCTGTGCCGCAGCTTTGCTGGCGCACGGTGCCTGCGTCGTCGGCTGGGATATCTCCGCGAATATCCATGACGCTTTCAGCTCTTCAGAATGGCTGGGCGAGCAGGTGAATGTGGCCGATCATGATGCCCAAGCTGCCGGGCTGGAGCGTTTGGTCAGTGAATTCGGCGGGCTGGACATCGCCGTAATCTCGGCTGGCGTTTTTCCCAGGGCGGCGCAGTTGGGTGAATTGGACGCCGACACCTGGCGGCGCACGATGGCGATCAACGTGGATGCAGTGGAAGACCTCTACAGCTTGATCTGGCCCTATCTGGCCTTGTCATACCAGGGTGGACGAGTGGTGGTCATCGCCTCGAAAAATGTTGTGGCACCAGGTCCGGGGGCGGCGGCCTACTCGTCATCGAAGGCGGCGCTCACCCAACTCTCCCGCGTTGCCGCGTTGGAATGGGCCAAGCATGGCATCCGGGTGAATATGGTCCATCCCGACGCCGTGTTCGACACCGCTTTGTGGACTCCGGAATTGCTCGCCACCAGAGCCGCGCATTACGGGATGACGGTCGATGCCTATAAGCGCCGCAATCTGCTCGGGGTAGAGGTGACCAGCGCTGCGGTGGGAAATCTTGCGGTGGCTATGGCGTCGGAGCTTTTCTCCTGCTCGACTGGGGTGCAAATCCCTATCGACGGCGGCAACGAACGAGTTATCTAGGGGGATTGCGTTATGGAGAAGAATAATGCGGCAAAGGCCGATTACCGGTTCGGTGACTGGGGGCCGGGTTATCTAATTTGTGATGACTCCAGCGACTTGGGCGCTTTCCGGCTGCGACCGGGCGACTCGATGGTGAATCACTTCCACGAGCACTGCGATGAGACGTTCGTCGTGCTGGAAGGTCGATGCAGCGTTTGGATAGCCGAGCAGGATCGCATCGTGCTCGGAGCCAACGATGTCGCGCGTTGTCGTCCGGGCGAGCATCATTTTGTGGTCAACGACTTCGACGCGCCTTTCTTGGGCATTTTCATCAAGTCGCCTTCCAGTCCTGGCGACACCATCAATGTGCCTTGGACCCCACCGGGCTTTCAACAGTGAATTTCTACTGCTAATCAAATCAGGCCGATAACAAGGTTAATAACTATTTAAGGAGCAAACATGGCAGATCTAGACGGCAATATAAGCGCCAAGGATTACGGTCTGGACTACCCGCAGCAGACTGCCGGTTTCCCGGTCAAGGGTGCGGGACAACTCGATTTCGGTATGCGGCATCGGTTGGCGCGTATTTTTGGGCCGGATGGACGGACCGCGATGCTGGCTTTCGATCATGGCTATTTCCAAGGTCCGACTTCCGGACTTGAGCGCATTGATCTGAACGTTGTGCCGCTGGCGCCCTATGTCGACGCTTTGATGGCCACTCGGGGAGTGATCCGTTCCGTCGTTCCGGCTAGCTGTGATAACGCTCTGGTGCTACGGGCGTCTGCGGGAGCGTCCATTCTCAAAGAATTGTCCAATGAGCGCTTGGCGATGACGATCGAGGACGCGGTGCGCATCGATGCCGCAGGCGTGGCGGTGCAGGTGTTCATCGGCGGGGAGTACGAGACGCAGTCGATTCAGAACCTGACCACGATGATAGACGCAGGCCTGGCTGCCGGGATCCCGGTGCTCGGAGTCACCGCAGTGGGCAAGGATATGGTCCGGGACGCCCGGTACTTCGGCCTGGCCACTCGGATCATTGCCGAATTGGGCGCTCAGATGGTCAAGACCTACTTTGTCGAGACCGATTTTGAGCAAGTCACCGCCGGTTGCCCAGTGCCGATCATCATGGCCGGAGGCAAGAAACTCCCGGTGCTGGACGCGCTCACAATGGCTTATCGGGCTATCCAAGGCGGTGCTGCCGGAGTGGACATGGGACGCAATATCTTCCAACGCAGCAACCCCACCGCCATGGTGCAAGCAGTGCGCGGAGTCGTCCACGACGAGCTTGATCCAGCCCAAGCCCTCCAGCTCTATCGGGATTTGTCTGGTGGTGCCGAGGACTGAGCCGACACTGGCTGGGCCGGAGTGGGTGCCTGGAGAGTATCGAAGAATGTTGGTCTCGTCCGTCCGGCGTGCTCGGTTCGGTCGGATTGCTTGTGGACGTGAGCGGCGTACGACGACAGTCTGGGAAG
>JAISCH010000037.1 GCA_031265725.1 Propionibacteriaceae bacterium | reverse complement strand
GGGCCTGTCCGGCCAGCAATTGCTTCTGCACGCTTTGGGCTATCCCGGCTGCGGAATCGCCGGGCTGGCCGACGACTTTGATGTTGGGATGGTCGGTGTTGACTTGGTCGATCAGGGTCTGAATGGTGTCAGCCCAGATGCCTGCGCTGCTGAGGTTGTAGCTCTCGAAGACGATCTCAACACTCTCGCCTGCTGGCAACTCGGCCAGGGCGTTGGCGGTGTTTGCTGGTTTGTCGCCAGCGCAGGCGGTCAAGGCCAGGCCGACGGCGGTTGCCAATGCCACACCGGCCAAGAGGCGGTTGGTTCTTGACATTTTTTGCTCCTTAAAGTTTTTTCTGTGGTCGATGGTGCGGATGGCGCTAAGCCACTCCGGCTAGGGCTTGCTGAACGTCGTCCGCCAACCCGAGGCGGTCTACGTCATCGGGAACCCATTCGAGGCGGCGTCCGCTGGCCCGTTCAAACAGGTGAAGATGGCGTCGGTCAAAGCCCACCCGGCGTACGCCGAGCCGGACCTGGGTCCAGCCGCGCGGCCTGCGCAGACAGATGCGGGTTCCTTCGGCCAGGCCGTAGATGGCCTCTTCGTGGCCAAGGTTCTCAATGGAATCGACGGCCATCAGAAACTCGATCTCCGCCTCCTCGCCGGGTGACAGCACCCGCAGATGCTCGGGCCGGACCCCGAAAGTGACGTCGATCGGTTCGGTCTGTCCGGGCCAGAGCCGGACTTCGAACCCTTTGCCGGCCAAGCAGACCGTCTGAGCTTGGGTGACGACGGTGGCGGGCATCAGATTCATCGCCGGGCTGCCGACGAAACTGGCGACGAAGGCCGAAGCGGGCTGATCGTAGACTTGGCTCGGGGAGCCGGTCTGTTCGATCCGTCCGTGGTTGAGGACCACGATCTGCGTCGCCATGGTCATGGCCTCCACCTGGTCGTGAGTGACATAGACGAAGGTGGTGCCCAGTTTCCGGTGCAGCCGGACCAATTCTTGGCGCGTCTGGGTCCGCAGGGTGGCGTCAAGGTTGGAGAGCGGTTCGTCCATCAGGAAAGCACGCGGGTCGCGCACCAGGGCGCGGCCGACCGCGACGCGCTGCCGTTGGCCACCGGAGAGTTGTTTGGGCTTGCGGTCAAGCAATTCGCTCAATTCGAGACTGGCCGCTACCGCCTGCACCTTGGAGTCGGTCTCGGCCTTGCCCAGACGACGGCTGGCCAGCGGAAACGCCAGGTTCTTGTAGGCGCTGAGGTGCGGATAGAGGGCGTAGCTCTGGAAAACCATCGCAATGTCGCGCTTCTTGGCCGGCAAGTCAGTGATGTCCTGTCCGTCCAGACTGATCGTGCCGCTGGTAGGTTCGAGGATGCCAGCGATCATCCGCAGCAGAGTGGTCTTCCCGCAGCCACTCGGGCCAAGGAGCACCACGAGCTCGCCGTCCCGGATCGTCAAATCCACTTGGTCGACCGCGACCGTTCCCTTGAACTCCCTGGTCAACCCCTTGATTTCGATAGTCCCCATCAACATTCCGTTCCGCGACGCCGCCCCCTAGCCAAGCCCTTCTCGGCCAGAACCGCGTCACACAACGATCATGATCCCCACAAGTAAAGTCTTCGAAGCCTTCAAGTAAACGCCAGGGTCCAGTTAAAAGAAGACTTAGCGATCGCGCCAATAACTGCCTTGACTCGCAACGGGCTAATGGCGCGACCTCTTAGTACGTCAGGACGTGCGTCGCTGCCTTCCACGCTCGCACATCACAGAATTTCGTATAATTGCGTGTAGCTTCATCACATAATTTTGTATAATTCTGTGATTCGCGGACTGAAGGAGGTTGATCATGGAACGTTCGTTGATGGCTGACTTACGATCTTGGCAGGATTCTCCGCGTCGCAAACCATTGCTGCTCACTGGGGTCAGGCAGTCAGGTAAGACGTGGCTGTTGAAGGAGTTTGGGCGGCGTCACTTCCAGCGATTGGCCTACGTCAACTTTGATGAGGATCCTTCGCTGGGGGAGTTCTTCACCGCTACGAAGGATGTTGACCGTCTTATTCCGAATCTGGCTATGGCTACCGGCCAGCGCATCGTCCCCGGTGAGACTTTGTTGGTCTTGGATGAGATTCAGATTTGCCCGGAAGCGTTGAACGCGCTCAAGTACTTTCGAGAGAATGCGCCGGAATACCACGTCGCCGCAGCCGGTTCGCTACTCGGTGTCGCTTTGGCCAGACCGTCTTCGTTTCCGGTCGGACAAGTGGACTTCCGCAATCTTGGCCCACTCACCTTCAGTGAATTTCTGGGGGCAAATGGGCAGAGCAACCTAGCTGAGTACAGCGGCTCGATAACCGCACTGGAGACCATTCCGCGACCGTTCAGTGAGCCGCTTCAGGAAGCGTTGAAACTCTATCTCGTCACTGGCGGTATGCCGGAGCCAGTGCGACTGTGGACCGAGTATCACGATCCCGAATTAGTGGAGGAGGCGTTGTCGGCAATCATCTCGTCCTACGAACGTGACTTCGCCAAGTACGCGCCAGTGCGCGATTTCCCGAAACTGTCATTGATTTGGCGCTCCATGCCGTCACAACTGAGCCGGGAGAATAGGAAGTTCCTTTATCAAAGCGTCAAAGCTGGAGCTAGAGCGCGGGAATATGAAGACGCTTTACAGTGGCTGGTGGATGCCAGCCTCGTTGTGAAAGTGCAGCGTTCGACCAGCTATGGACTTCCCTTGTCGGCATATGACGACCTGGCCGCGTTCAAGTTGTACTCGGTGGACTTGGGAGTGCTGAGTCGGCTGT
>JAISCH010000173.1 GCA_031265725.1 Propionibacteriaceae bacterium | reverse complement strand
CTCGATCTTATTGGCTTGGACGATCCACTGCTGGAGGTCGCCGCAAATCTCGACCCCGATATTCTCCGCACTCTGGACGCCATCCATCTGGCCTCCGCACTCAGTCTCGGAGACTCTCTGGATGAAGTGGTTACCTATGACAAACGCATGGCCGAGGCAGCCAAATACCTTGGCCTTGCCGTCGCCAGCCCAGAATCGACTGACGGAAATACTCCTGCAAGCAACTGAACGATCTGACCAGCCGCACCTACTTAGGAACATCACACTGATCGTCAGCCATCCCAGAACCTTCAAAACTGTAATCCAAAATCCTTCAAAATCGTCATTGAGAACCCTTCAAAATCGTCATCGCCCATGCTTCGGGGTCAAACTCGGTCAACAAGCCGTCAGCAACCTGCAACCACTTTGCGAACGACTCACCGACGCGAAGTCGCCCCGACTGGCTTCCCTGAACGTCCTCACTGCTGGGAGCATCAGCTATCGTCGTACAGATGGAGTCAACGTGGTCTCATTGGGGCATCTTGGCGTCTGATTTCGGGTGGCGTTCAACCGGAGACTGTCGGACCTAGGCCATCGTCTTGGGCTAGGCGGCGGCCGACTCGGGCGGTTACGGCGTGGCGGATCAGGGCGGCTACTGCGGAGAGTAGGCCTACGCAAAGCCAGAGGACGGTGCGGCCGTATTGTTCTAGCAGCCAGCCGCCGAAGAGGGGGCCGAAGCAGTAGCCGGCGGTCAGGGCGGCGGAGAGCAGGCCCATGTAGCGGCCACGGGAGCCGGATTTGGCCAACGAACTCACTACGGCGTTGCGCACTGGGGCGTCCATCATCTCGCCCAGGGTCCAGATCGTCACGCAGAAGAAGACGAACCAGAGCTGGCTGGCGGTGACTGCCAGCAGGGAGTAGCCCAGGGCTGAGATCAGCGCGGCCACGGTGAGCACTCGCATCTTCGGCTTGTTGGCCAGCACCTCTCCGGTGAGGATTTGGAACAGGCCGAGGATGGCGCCGTTCCAGAAAATGACATAGCCGTACTGGTCCGGCGAATAACCCAACTGCTCCATGTCCAGCGGGAGCATGGCCGTCATCTGGCTCAGGCAGAGCGCGAAAAGGAAGGTGGCGCTGATCAGGGCGACAGCGAGTTTGTCCTGCGCGGCCACCAGCACCCGGCCCAACACCTGTCCGGAACGGCGCAGAATGCCGCAGGGAGAGGGCGCGATATTGGCCCGCCGCCGCCTGGGCCGTCCGGTTTTCGGCAGTTTCCAAATCACCAGCAGCAGTGCGACTGCGGTGAGGATCGCCTCCAAGTAAAACAACCAGGCATAGTTCCAGGCAGCCACCCAACCGCCGACTATCGCGGTCACGGCGAAACCCACGTTCAGCGCCCAGTACTCAGCCGCGTAAACCTGGGTCCACTGCCGGACCGGCATCGACCGGACGATCAACGATGAGAAAACCGGCTGCGTCCCGTTGATGAAGAAACCGAGTGCGAAGAAGCCGACCGCCAAAGCGGCGAAACCCTGCAGCTGCGGGATCACGCAGGCGCTGACGGCTTGCCCGGCGATGATTATCCCGAGCACCTTCTTCTCACCCAAGAAGTCGGCAGCCGCGCCCGCCAAGAAGACCGCCAATAGGCCGCCCAGGCCACGAATGGCCACCAACAGCCCAGCCGCCACGTAACTCAACCCCTGGCTTTCGGCCAGATACAGGGTGAGAAACGGTACGGAGAACTTTGCCGACGCCAGCACCGCCTCAGCGAACACTATCCATTTCGATTCTGACGTCAAAGCGCCAGAAGGCAGCAACAGCCGTAAGAGCCGCACTACCAACCCTCAACTTTCCGCAATACGAACCACTCAACATCCGCTCCGGGACTGCCTGACCGGGCGGGATATATAGATTTCAGTCACAAATAAAATCGACGCCGCTACTTGCCCATACCCTCCGTGATCCCTTTCACGAAATACCGCTGCCCGAATAGGAAGGCCAGCACCATCGGGATGGCTGACATCGTCAGCCCCGCGAACACCACCGGCCAGTCGGTAGTCAATTTGGATTGCAGAGTCATCAAGCCCACCGGCATTGTCTTCAATTCGTCGTCCTTGATGAAAACTAAAGCGAAGACGAATTCGTTCCAACTGAACAGCGCTTGCAACACCGCCGCCGAGATGATGATTGGATAGCACAACGGCATAGTGATCCGCCAGAAAATCTGCCAGGTGTTGCAGCCATCGACCACAGCGGAGTCGTAGACCTCCTGCGGGAGGCCGAGCATGTAGGCCCGGATCAAGAAAGTGATGAAAGGCACCCGGAAAGCCGTATACAAGATGATGATGCCGAAAAGCGAGTTATAGAGGCCGATGCCCCGCATGATCCTAAACAGCGGCACCAACGCCACCGTCTCCGAGAGCATCAAACCGCCCAGGACAAGCATCGTCAACGGCGCGGAGAAGGGAATCTTGACTCTCACCAGCGCGAAAGCGGCGAAACTTGAGACCAGGACGACCAAGATGATCGAGCCGATGGTGACCACCAACGAGTTGCCGATGTAATGGATGACGCCATACTCATAGGCCCGCTCATAGTTGTGCCAACGCCACTCGCCGGGCAGGCCCCAGGGGTCGCCGTAGAGTTCGGCGTTGGTCTTGAAGCCGGAAATGGCCATCCAGACCAGCGGGAAGACGACCAGCACGGCCAAAGCGGCCAGCACCAAGCCGATCAAGCCCCGGACCGGGGTCAATTTGATCCGCGACCTGCGCATCCGGGTCTTAGCCGGGCTCGAAGTTGCCGTTGTCACTGTTCCACCCTCCTCAGCCGTCCGTAGCCAAGCTGCAAGAGCGCTGCGGTGAAAGTGATGACGAAGATGACCACCGCGACCACAGCGGCATAGCCCATGTCATCGTTCTTGAAAGCCGATTGGTAGAGCCAGGTGCCGAGCACTTGGCTGGAATTGCCCGGCGACCCAGCAGTGGTCGCCATGATCTCGTTGAAGACCAGGAACGCGCCGCTGATCGTGACGATCATCAGCAAGGTGGTCATCTCCCGCACCATCGGCACAGTGACAGCGAAGAAGGAACGCACCGGGCCGGCACCGTCCACTGCGGCGGCATCGTAGAACTCGCGCGGTATGCGCTGGATGGCCACCACGAACAGCATCGTCGTGTAGCCGAGGTTCTGCCACTGGCTCATCGCTATGACGCTCCAGATCGCGGTCTCCCGCTCGCCCAGCCAAGCAGTTGTGGAATGCACCCCGAGGAGTGCCAGGAAGGAATTGAACAGCCCATCCGGCTGGTAAATGATCCGGAAGAGCAAGCCGACGATGGTTATCGAAATCGTGGCTGGAATGAAATAGATAGTGCGGAGGAATCCACGCAGCCGAGGTGCCACCACGCCCTCCAGCACGGCAGCCAGGATCAAAGCGATACCGACTTGGAAAACTACCGAGACGACCGCATAACCGACGTTGTTGCCAATTGATGTCCAGAAAACCGGGTCCGCTAAGACTCGCTCATAATTTCCCAGTCCGACAAATTTTGGCTCCGGCTGGAAAGCGTTCCATTTGTAGACGCTCAGCCGGAAATTCTCCACAATGGGGTAATAGACGAAGACCAGCAATAGCAACAGAGCGGGAAGTATCCACAGATACCCGACAGTTCGTCTGACCGTGTTCGGTTTCACCCGCCCTCCTAACACCACTGCTATAGGACTGCTTGCTTATAAAGTATGTGGGCCGACACCTTACCTCGTTGTAGGGCGTCGGCCCACATACATTGCGGTTACGAGTTCTCTGCCTTGACCTTAGCGGCAGCGGCACGCACCGAATCCATCACCTGAGCGGGAGTCAGATCCTGGTTGAGCAGGCTCTCCACACCGGCCAAATAGGCCTGGGCGACTTCGGCGTGCGTCTCAGTGTCGAGCCAGATGGCCATTTCTGGCGCGGCACTCATCATCGTTACCGCTTTTTGCACCTCAGGCGTTGCCTGAGCCAATTCAGCGGAACCGGCGACCGGGGAAGGCCAACCGATATCTTTCACGATCAGCGCGGCGTTATCCTTGCTGGTCATGAACTTCAGGAAGTCAACGGCCAGGGCGATATTCTGGCTCTTGCCATTGACCAGGAATCCATCCGGAGCGCCGGTGATGGCTCCCGGGGTTCCCGCCGCACCGGCAATCGGTGGGAAGGCGAAGAAGTCCCAGTCGTTCAACCAGGATTCCGGCACCGTCTCGGTGTTGGTCAGCGAGACGAATTCTAGCACCTCGACGTATTGCATCCCGGCTTTGCCGTTGGTCAACTCAGCCTGTGCCGTCTCATGGGAGATGCCGTTGGAACCCGGCTTGGAGCACTTGTCGATCAAATCCTTGAAGGTCTGCAACGCCTTCTCATAACCGGGATCAACGAACGCCCCACCGGCCGGGTCGTAATCGGCGTTACGAACGTCAGCGGCCACGTACTCAGCATTGAGCTGGGTGATGTAGTGGATTGCCGGCCAGCCATACTGGTTGCCGAAGGCGATCGGCGTGTAACCCGACGCCTTCAGCGGTTCGCAGGAAGCCAGCAATTCTTCGTAATTGGTGGGCGGCTGCACCCCAGCCTTGCTGAAAGCGCTCTTGGAATAGGCGAAGACCTTGGCATTCATATTGATCGGGATGCCGTAATACTTGCCATCATATTTGTACGCGCCCAGCGCGGACTCTGCCAGCGAGTCGCCCCATTCGGTGCCATTGAGATATTCACTCAAGTCAGCCGCGAAACCACCGCGAATAAATTTCTTGGCGAAATCGCCCGGCCAGGCGAAGAAGATATCGGGCAATTCATCGGCTGAGGTCAGCACGCGAAGCTGATCCTTGATGGGCTGATCGCCCACAGCTTGATGGTCGATCTCAACACCAGGATGGGCGGCAATGTAATCCGCGACGATCTTGTCAAAAATGACTTTGTACTGCGGGTCTGGCCATTTCTCCAGGAATGAGATTTTGCCAGTGAGCTCGCCGGTGCCTCCGCCGTCGGTGCTCCCTCCGTTGTCTGGATTAGTGCCGCAACCGGCTGCAAATGCCGCCAGCGCTAGAGCTAGGGCTATTCCGATGATCCTTTTCACCTGATTCCTCCTTTGGATTTCAGTGGTGTGTAAGAAGTGTTGTTATTCGTATCGATGGTCCGCTGCGAGAGTCATCTCCGCTGCCGCAGCCTCGTAGCCGAAGGCTCCATAGCCTCGGCAGGACTGGGCGGCGAATTGCGCCGCGAAAGCGGCCGATTCAGCCAGCGACTCGCCCCTCAGCAGACTCATCAACATGGCTGCGATAAACGAGTCACCCGCCCCCAGCGTGTCCAACACCTGAGTCGGCACGGCTGGTTCGTGATGGATTCGGGTGCGGTCGGACACCCATGACCCCGCCATTCCCTTGGTGACCAGCACATATTTCGCTCCGCGACTGTGTGCCCAGTCGATGAAGTCGGGCACCTGGGCTGGGTCCATCTCCGGGCGGGAGAAGGTCGCGTAACTGACGTGCGGCAGGATCGGCGAGCAGTATTCCGTCGGCTTGATGGAAAAATCGAAGCTCAACGGCGCGATAGCGGCGAACCTCTCCAAGTGCTCACCCATGAAGGACGAGTCCCCACTGTGGATCAACGCCGCGCCAGCCATGAATTCGTAATCCGCCGCACTGGGGTCGAAGGCGACCACTCCGTTCGACGCGCCTTGGAAGACCCGTTCTCCCTCGACATTGCGCACCGTCGCATAGCCGCTGCGACCAGTGACCCTGCGGACCCGGCTGATATCGACGCCTCATCGGCCAAGGCCGCTATCATGATGTCCCCAGCCCGATCCGTGCCGAATTGCCCGATATAGCTGGAATCAGCACCCAGGCGACGGGTGAACACCGAGACATTCACCGCGTTGCCGCCGGGATAAACCTTCTGGCGGTCGAGATACCAGTCGAGGCAATTGTCTCCGATGGCTACGACTCTCATGGCGCTGTCACTCAGTAGACGGTCCGGAACATATAGCGTCGCTGGGAGAGCGCGTGCCCACGCACTGCCTCATAATGCGCCGCCAGCCTTCCGATCACTCTGGAGATGGCCAGCGGTGAGACGATTTCCCGGCAGTTCGGGTCGATGCCGGGGAGGTCGAATTTCTTGGCGTCGATGTAGTGGGCCTTCCGGGTGTATTGGTCAAGGAAACGCTGCGCCCGTTCGGCTATCGGCCTGCTGGCGTCCTCCCCCAGCAGCAGTACGACGGGGGTGTCGTCCACAACGACCTCGAAAGCGCCCTGGAAGAATTCACCGGCGTTGAACGACACCGCGTGCTTCCACTGCATCTCTTGCAGGTAGCACATCGCCAGTCCATAGGCCCAGCCATGCGAAGGGCCGGAGCCGAGGACGTAGGTGATCGGCTCGTCCTTCAGCGAGACGGCCATGTCGTGAACTTTCGGCTCGTAGTTCTCCACCGCAGTCAAGAAAGCCTTGGGGATGGCCGCGAAAGCAGCCTTGACCTGCTCGTAATCCAACTCGACCCCGAATCTCGCGCACAGGCAATAAGCGGCGACGAGTTCCAGAATGTCCGAAGCGCCGGTGATGGCTTTGGTCGATGCCTTGGCCAGCGGGCTGTTCTCTTTGCAGACGGAGAACACTGTCGCACCGGCCTCTTTGGCATATTCCGCCGCTGCGACAGTCTCTTTGGTGGTGCCGGTGTAGGAGGCGAGAATGACCAATGAGCCCGGCCCCAATGCCTTTGGACGGCCGAAGTTCAGTTCGTCGCTCTGGATTTGGTACACCGGGAGGTCAACCATCCGGTGCAGCAGATAGAAAGCCGGGAACGACGCGATCAACGAACCACCGGCCCCGACGAAATAGACATTCTTCAAGCCAGCATCGACAGTCTCATTTATGAACTGCTCGACATCGGCGTACTGGTCAACAGTCTCCTGTAGCTTCTCCTCGAAATCCGCCTCTATCGGAGATAGCGGCAGGGTATTGGTTGGCATGGGGATGGACTCCTGTTCTTTTCTAAATTTGCTGGAGGTTCGGCGTCGCCGGACCAAGCCCGTTCTAGCTTGAGCCAGCATCTGCAGATGGCCCCCGTGGCCATCGCGTCCGCCTCATTGAGCACGTTCTCATTTTGTTCTCTCAAGTACGTTTTCATCCCAGACGCCACCCTGTCAAGCCCCAATCTGGAGTTGTTATCAGTCAGTTACCTTTCCAGCCCATCGCCGGGTCGCAGAGCTGAAACTTTGCCAAACGAATCAGGTTCATTCCACTCGCAGCAGTCCCAAAAAGTATCGGAATGAAGCGGAGGGAGGCCACTGTTGGAATGTCCACGCCATATACTTCAAGGCGTGCCGACAGCTAATGGCCATACTCCGGAAGCGTCAATCCACGATGTCGCCCGCGCGGCGGGTGTCTCTCGTGCCACGGCTGCGCGCGCGCTGGGCGGCTATGGCTCAGTGAGCGAGAAAGCCCGGATCAAGGTGCTGGCCGCCGCAGAACGACTCGGCTATTCGGTGAACGCGGTCGCGCGTTCGATGGTGACCGGCCACACGATGACCTTGGGGGCGCTGATAGCCGACGTGGCCAATCCCTTCTTCGCCAAGGTGATGCGCGGTTTCACCGATGGGGCCAGAGAAGTCGGTTACGACGTGATCTTGGTCAACACCGACGAATCAGTCCAGACTGAGGCGCATGGTCTGCAAGTGCTGATCGAGAACCGGGTGGACGGCATGTTGATCGCCCCAGCGTCACAACACCGCTTCGAACACTTCGCCGTGGCCTTGGAGCGCGGACACGCGATAGTGCAGGTAGACCGTTACATCCCCGCGCTGGACACCGATGTGGTGGTGGTGGACAACTACCAAGCCAGCTATCAAGCCGTGAAACGGGTGATCGAAGCCGGACATACCCGGATCGCCACGCCCCGGCATACCGGCTTCAACGCAGTCGGTGAACCAAACCTGCTCTCAACGATGGAGGAGCGATTCCAAGGCTATGCCGACGCGCTGGCTGATGCCGGGCTGGAATTGCCAGCGGAATACCGCCTCTGCACGGGCACCAGCCGGG
Organism: Propionibacteriaceae bacterium; assembly: GCA_031265725.1. GTDB lineage: Bacteria > Actinomycetota > Actinomycetes > Propionibacteriales > Propionibacteriaceae > Propionicimonas. The sequence goes on along the minus strand of JAISCH010000173.1, from coordinate 1,462 downwards.
AGAGTGTGCGGAAAGCCGCGATAACCCTGCTGCGCTCCGCGAACCGCCCGACTGCGATCTTCGGGCTGGACGACGCCTTCACCCTGGCGATAATCGACGCGATCTACGCTGAGGAATTGGAGATTCCCAAAGACATCTCCTTCTTCGCCTTTGACGACACGGACTGGACGACCGTCGTCCGCCCGCCGCTCTCGGTGATCTCCCAGCCCGCCTACGATCTGGGTATGCGCGCCGCCGGTGCGCTGGTCAGTCGGATCGCCGAGCCCGCCGCGCCAACCTCAGTGTTCACCCTCCCAACCACCTGGGTGAATCGTTCGTCCATCAGCCCGTGGAACGCCCGGTGAAGTTCCTCGCCGCACTCGGACACTTTGCGGGGAACCCCAAGAGTGAGCAAAACTGGAAATACAAAGTTTCAGCCAACTAGCGGTCCGGTGACCACCTAGGAGTGAGCAGATGCGTGCCGTTGTGCAGCGAGTCGACTGCGCGAGTGTGAGCGTGGACGGCGAGATCGTCGGTGAGATAACTCAACCTGGGCTGTGCGTCCTGCTCGGAGTGACCCATAGCGACAATGCGAACGTAGCGGACAGACTGGCCAGCAAGATTTGGGAGCTGCGGATTTTTGACGACCCGTCCGCAGGCCATTCCCGTCCGGAACTGAGCGCGGCCAACTTAGCCGCACCACTGCTGGTGATCAGCCAATTCACCCTGTACGCGGACACTCGCAAAGGCCGTCGGCCTTCCTGGAGCCAGGCGTCACCAGCGGCCCACAGTGAGCCGTTGGTGGAGGAATTCGTCCAATCCCTGCGCAAACGCGGTGCGGAAGTGGCCTGTGGACGATTCGGAGCGGACATGAAAGTCGCCCTGGTGAACGACGGGCCAGTAACCGTGATAGTCGAAATAACAGAAACTTAACAAGCCTGAATTCCCGCCATCGGCAAACTTTCACTATTGTGTCATTAAGAAGTCACGCCAGTAGGTTGTTGATCAAGCGAGCGGCGGGAGAATAGTGTGCTGGCAAGGCGGAGAAAAGCGGCGTAGCGAAACCTACGTCGATTGACTCTCGACGCGGCCAGCGCGCCGTTGTCCCGCTTGCCGAATCAGCCACTATTGGCGCGGCCTCGAAAGTGTCCGAGGAGGGCAGGTATGGCGTTACTGCTATTGGTCAGCAACAAGTCGGCCAAGAGTGCGCCCAAAGAAAGCGTCCTGCCAGTGTTGGAATTGCTTCCACACGAGGTGATCGTCATGCCCGCCGACACTCAAGCCCTGACCGAGTCTGCCAAAGCCGACCTGGTGATTCTCGACGGGCGCGAGGATTTGACCGGAGCCAGGACGATGGCACGGCTGTTCCATTCGTCCGGCAGCATGGTGCCGCTGATGCTGGTCGCCACCGAGGGCGCGTTGGCCACCATCTCCGCCGAATGGGCGCTGTCCGACTTCGTTGTAGACACTGCCGGGCCAGCCG
>JAISCH010000113.1 GCA_031265725.1 Propionibacteriaceae bacterium | reverse complement strand
CTCGCCGTTGGCCACGCTGGAGAACCAGGAGTTAGCGGTGTCCTCGACGGTGGCGATATTGCCCTTCTGGTAGTAGGCCGTCTCGTTGAGGTAGACGTCACCGGCGTTGTAGTACTGGCCGGTGTTCCCGATCTGGGCGTAGCCACCGCCGCCCTGCGGCTGGCGCTGGTTGTAGGGGTTCCAGCCACCGGAGTGCTCGGTGAAGTACGTGTTGGGCAGAGTGACGGACCAGACGTCGCCGCTGTACTGGACCCAGTTGTCAATCTCCTCCGAGCCCTTGACGACGACTTCCTCGCCATCGGCAACGGTGTAGGTGATCCGACTCGCCTCGCTGCTGCCGCCACGGGCCGGCTTCACCTGTTCCCGGTAAAGCCCCTCATGGACGATGACGGTGTCGCCCGGCTGAGCCTCCTGCGCGGCCTTGTTGATGGTCAAATACGGGGACGCAGCCGTCCCGTCGTTGGAGTCGCTGCCGGTCTTGGCGACGTGGATCTGCTGATCCGCTGCCTGAGCCTGCGGCATACCCATACCCGTGGTGCACAGGCCCATGGCCAGCGCTACAGTCAGAACGATTCGGCTGATCTGCCTCATCATCTTGCTCCTTTGCATCTGTTGTCGCCAGGCACGTCTTCATGCCTGGCGTCGCTTGATATTTAATTCTTTTTACGTTTGAACAGAGTTTTGTTTTTCTTGGGGTCCCCGAAAAGTACCGGACCGCAGCGCAGCGGAGGGAGGACACTTTTTGGGGTTTCTTGTTGTCAGTTCTTGGGCGTCCGGCGACACGAGGTCGTTGGCGCACCGCACCGCAGCCCGCAGCTTTTCCAGCTCGGGTGCGATCTGGAGTGGCAGGCCGTCGCGCCTGCGCACCCGAAATTCCGTCTCTTCTCCTGGGAGCAGGGTGACCAGCATCTGGTCCACCTGCAACGCTGCCGCCGGAGCGTCCAGCGCATCGGCCAATTGGTCGGCCAGCAAGCACACATCGCGCAGCAGCGACCCGGCCCGCAGGCTGACTCGAAGCTCGCCCTGGGCCACTTCGGAGCCGAGGTCGAAGACCGGCTGCGGAAGCCCGCCGAAACGATCCGGCATCCCGGCCCAGACCGTCCGGCACGCTGGCGTCTCCACCAGCAAGAGGTCGCTCGGCCCCACCACGCCGACCAGCGGTTCCAAACCGAAACGAGTCTGGGAACTCGGCAAGGCCCGCTCCAGGAATTCGGCCCTGGCCAGCAGTCTTCCGGCCCGGTCCAACCGGAGCACGCTCACCGGCAACTCGCGGACCTGGCGGGAGTCGTTGACGATCACGCACTCAAGCCCCTTGCTGCCACCCGGATCCATGGCACCGCCAGCCTCCAACGGCTGCACAGTCACCAGCAGCGGCGCGAAGCTGTGCCGCAGCGCGTACCACAACGGCTTCTCAATGCCCTCGTGGTCCACTGCGGACCAGGAGACCACCGGCCAGCAGTCGTTCAACTGCCACACGACTGCCCCGGAGCAACGCTCCCGCGAGCGCAGCCACTCCACCCCGGCGGCCATCGCCCGGGCCTGCACCAATTGGGTGGCGAAATGCCAGTCCCGGCCGTCGGCGGGAATCGGGAAGTGCGGTTGCAGCCCACGGGTGAGCTTGTGCATGCCGTCGATGGCGCGAAGATGATGGCCGGTGAGCCGCGACCCGGAACCCGGTGCCTCCCCTTCCAGCACCTTCTCGAACGTGCTCCAAGCGGGCGGGCCGCACCAGCCCATCTCCGACACGAAAGCCGGGTCGTGGTCGCGGTAGTGGGCGTAGTCGGCGTCGTTCCAGACATCCCAGAGGTGGCTGACGCCGCTGGCGTCAGAGAGCACGTCGGCGGCTAGGTCGCCCGACCAGGGGCTGTTCGGCAGGTAGGGACGGCTCGGATCGAGGCGCTGCAACACTGCGGGCAGCACTTCCAGGTAATACCGGGCACCCCAGGCGCGCTCGCCGAGTTGGTCCTCCCAGCCCCAGTACTGACGGCCCAGCACGGTCTCGTTGCCGCCGCTCCAGAGCACCAAGGAAGGATGCGCCGCCAGCTGAGACACCGCCGGCTCAGCCTCCGCCGTGACCAGCGCCCAGGTCTCCTCGTCCTCGCTGTAGGCGGCGCAGGCGAAAAGGAAGTCGTGCCAGACCAGCAGCCCGCGCTCGTCACAGCCGGTGAGGAATTCCTCACTGGCGAAGTGCCCGCCGCCCCAGACCCTCAGCAGGTTGGCGTTCCCCGCCACCGCCTGATCTAGCCTGGCTGCGACGCGCTCCGTCGTCTCCCGGCTGGGCAGCACATCGTCCGGTATCCAGTTGTAGCCGCGCACTCGCACCGGATGGTCGTTGACGACCAATTCCCAACGCGATCCGGCGCAGTCCGGCTGCTCGCGGATGTCGACCTGCCGCAGGCCGATCCGGGCGGAGGTCTGGTCCAGCACTTCCCCGCCCAGCTCCAGCGCCACCCGCAGGTCGTAGAGTGGCTGGTCGCCCATCCCCACCGGCCACCACAGCTCGGGTTGCGGAACCCGCAATGGGACCGCCACCGCCTGATCGACTGTGGCCACCTCGGCGGTGACTAGTCGTCCGTCCGGGCCGAAAAGTTCCAAGCACACCCGCGCGTTGGCGGGAGCGTCAGCCTCGATGTGCGCGGTGACCTGGGCACCACCGGGGCGCACGTCCACCAGCGGACGCAATGCGGCTATCCGCCCGGCATACGTCTCCAAGCGGATGCCACGCCAGATCCCGGCAGTGGTGACTCGCGGACCCCAATCCCAGCCGAAGTTGGATGCGGTCTTGCGCACCTGGGGGTAGGGGTCGTCGTAAGGGCTGGGCAACGGGCCGCGCGCCCGCTCCAGCCGCAGCGCATGCTCCCAGACTGAGTCGAAGACCACCGTTATGCTGTTCTCGCCCGCCAGCAGGGCGTGGTCGACCGACCAGCGGTAGGCCAGGTGTTGATCGGTCGCCGTCCCCACCAGGCGGTCGTTCAACCACACCTGGGCGAAGGTGTCCAGACCGTCGGCGGCCAAATCGGAACGGGCACCGGGAGTCGGAACCCATTCGAAGCTGCGCCGGTAGCACCACTTCGACCGGCCCACCCAGAGCTGGTCGAACTCGCCCCAGCCGATGCCTGGGTCTGGGATCAGTCCAGCGTCCAGCAGCGGACGGTGTACCTCGCCGGGCACTTGCGCCGACAGTTGCGCACGGCGAACTTGCGCGGGCACGTCATCCGGACCGTCCAGCCAGGACAGCTCCCAGACGCCAGCGAGGTCGAGCCGGGTGAGTGGAGGGGCGACGGTGGGGGCGGTCTCGATCATCCCTTCACCGCCCCTGCAACTAGTGCTTCCTGCATCCGCTTGCTCATGAAGGAGTAGACGATGTAGACCGGCAGCAACGTCAGCACCGTGCCTGCGGCCAGCACCCCGTAATTCGTGGTGTCGTTCACCAAGGTCGGCAGAGCGACTTGCACGGTGCGCAGCTTCGGGTCTGTTCCGGTGATGGTCAGCGAGAAGAGGTACTCGTTCCAGAAGGTCAGCAACTGCAGGATCGTCACCGAGACGATGCCCGGCCGGGCGATGGGGATGAACACGCTCCAAAGCGTGCGCAACTGCCCCGCGCCGTCCAGCGCCGCCGACTCGATCAGCTCTTTCGGAACGGTCTTCATGAACTGCACCAGCAGCATCACCGACAACGGCAGTGCCGAGGCCGGCAGGTAGAGCATCTGGAATTCCCGGGTGAAGAACAGCCCCATGTTGATGGCCAGAATCACGGTGGGGATCAGCGCGGCGAACGGCGGGATGAGGAAACCGGCCGCGAAAGTCGAAGTGATCGCCCGGGAGATCTTGTTGTCGTTGCGGGCCAGCGCGTACGAGGCGGGCACCGCCAGCAGCAGCGTCAGCGCGATGGCTACCACCGAGATGAGCACCGAGTTCAACAGCGCCTGACCGAGCTGCGCGCGTTCCCAGGCGTAGGAGAAGTTGCCCCACAGCCATTGGGTCGGCAGGGCGAAGGGCGAGATGAAGATCTCAATATTCGTCTTCAACGCGCTGATCACCAGGTAGTAGACCGGCAGGGCGAGGATCAGGGCGTACCCCCAGGAGAGAATGGTGGCGACCGGACTGCCCGACCTACGCAAGCCACGGCGTCTCATCGTTTCGCCTCCCGCTCTTTGAACAATAGATTGATGACGGTCATGCCCAGCACGCCGAAGACCAGCAGCACCACGCCGACCACCTGGCTGTAGCCGAGGTCGCGCTGGGAGAACGCTTTGGCGTAGACCAGGTACGACAGGGTGGTCGTCTCCGTGCCCGGTCCGCCCTTGGTCAGCAGCAGGATCAGCGCCGCCGAGGTGAAGGCCGT
>JAISCH010000098.1 GCA_031265725.1 Propionibacteriaceae bacterium | reverse complement strand
CGTGGACCAACGAGAAGCGGGTCACGTGCTTCATGCAGTACGAGACGACGGGCGCCTGGGTTCCCAAGTCCGGTTGCCAGCCGTCCGACACCGTCTCCTGCACTGCGGAGACCCTGCCCAATCAGACGATCACCGATCCCGATTTCGATCCGGCGAATCCTCCGAATATCGCGGACCATACTTACAAAAAGATCCTGGTAAAAATCCTGGGCCCGGCCGTGCCGACGGCCTCGGAGGCCACCCCGGCGCCGAGCAACGCGGGGTACTGCACGCTCACGCCGCCCGGAGGGACCTACGATCCCGACACGAAAGAGGAGAAATACTGCTACGCGGTGGTGCCGAACGCCTATGGCCCGTTCCTGACCGCAACCTGTCCGGGAACGGATGCGAGCGGCAACCAGGAGGGCGAGTGGACCGACCCCGGCAACGGCGTGATCACCAGATGCACGGTGACCCGGAGCACGTGGACCGCCGACAACGACTGTGTCGAGTCTCCCGCCGTTTCGCCGGACTACGTCCGCACCTTCTGCAAGCCGGGGCACGGCGAGCCCACGGCGAACACCCTGGCGGACGTGGCGGAGTATTACTGGAAGACCGACCTGCGCGCTTCCGACAACTGTACCGGCGGGCCGATCCAATCCGATGGGGTCGAAGTCACCAACGACGTATGCACCAACAACAAAACGACCTTCCGCCAGTTCATGCAGACCTTCACGCTGGGCATGGGCGCTTCGGGTGTCATGCAATACGAGACCGACTACAAGAAGTACTACGTCCAGCCGGAACGGCAGAAAGGTGGCGGCGGCTGCAACGTGGACGCGGTGGACCCGACCAGCGACTTCTACGCCATCTGCTCGGCGGCGACTGCGGACGAAGGGGTCTGCTCCTGGCAGCTCCCGGGCACCGAATGCAACTGGCCGCGCCCGGGCAGCGACAACAGCGGCGGTTGGCAGACCAACATCGACGACTTGTGGCACGCGGCGGTCAATGGGCGCGGCACTTACTTCTCCGCTCAGAATCCCGGTGAAGTATCGTCGGGCATCAGCAGCGCGCTGATGGAGGTCACGGTCAAGGAAGGCAGCCGGGCCGAGCCGGTCTTCTCCGACACCAAAACGAGTTCGGACAACGACACCTGGGGCTTCAAGAGCGTATTCACCTCGGAAAGCTGGACGGGCGATCTGCTGATGTACCTGATCGATCCGGCGACTGTCCAGGCGGTCGAGCCCGCGGTCTGGTCGGCCGGGGATAAGCTGAAAGGCAAGGCATGGGGTGATCGCAAGATCTACACCTTCGACTCTACGGCTTCGAACAAGCTGATGCCCTTTGCCTGGACCGAGCTGGAGGCGGCCGGAAAAGCGGACTACTTCCAGGGAGCGAACGTCGCGGATCTGACGCAGATGTGCGCGACGGGCACCATTTGCCTGACGCCCGCGGCCAAGAACGATCCTGCTTTCGGACAGAAACTGGTGGACTTTCTGCGTGGCGATGCGGCCAATGAAGGCGCGGCCAACGAGGCGAGCAAGCCTTTCCGCAACCGCACCGGAGACTCGGGGCACAACAAGCTGGGCGACATCGTGAATTCGTCGACCGCCTACGTGCAAAAGCCGACGAGGCTCTACACCGACAAGGGTTACAGCGCCCACCGATCGGCGATGGCCAGTCGCCGGGGCCAGGTCTACGTTGGCGCCAACGACGGCATGCTGCACGCCTTCGACACCCAAACCGGGCAGGAAACCTGGGCCTATGTGCCGAGTTTCGTCATTCCTGGGCTGTATTGGCTCGCCGACAAGAATTACTCCAGCCTGCACCACTTTTACGTCGACGGCACGCCAGTCGCCGGTGACGTCTGCTTCGGCGCCGGTTGCGAGCTGAATAACGCTGGTTCGGCGAATTGGCGGACCCTCCTGGTGGGTGGATTGAATCATGGCGGCCGCGGCTACTACGCGCTGGACGTCACCGATCCCGACAACCCCAAGGCCCTGTGGGAGTTCGCGGACGATAACCTGGGCTATAGCTACGGCAATCCGCTGATCACCAAGCTTGCCAGCGGCAAGTGGGTCGTGTTGCTGGCTTCGGGCTACAACAACGTCTCCCCCGGCGACGGTGAGGGACACTTGTTCGTGCTCGACGCCGAGACGGGTGCGTTGCTGTCCGACGTTGCCACCGGCGAAGGCAGCACCAGCGCGCCGAGTGGACTGGCGAAGATTGCGGGCTGGGCGCGCAACGCCGAGTACAACAACACGGTGCGGAGAGTCTATGGCGGTGATCTTCTGGGCAACGTGTGGCGCTTCGACCCCAACGACTCCGACGCCGCGGCGCACCGCTTGGCCACGCTGAAGGATAGCGGTGGCAATGCCCAGCCGATCACCAGCGCACCGGAGATCACCCTCGCACCGGTAGCCGTGGGCGAGAAACTCGTGGTGTACGTCGGCACGGGGCAGTTGCTGGGCATCTCCGATCTGGAAACGACCAGCGCGCAATCGTTTTACGCGATCAAGGATGATTTTCTGGATAGCACCAGCTATACCGATCTGCGCGGAAGTGGCAGCGGCTTCGTCAAGCAGACGATGCAGTCCGCCCTGTGCCCTGACGACAATCCGTATTGCCGGCCTGGAGAGCCCATCGTGACCGTCACCAACAATGCGGTCGATTGGGAGCGGGATAACGGCTGGTATGTCGACTTCCCGGTCTCCGGGGAACGGGTCGACACTCAAATCCGGCTCTCCCGGGGAGTCCTGACGATCGTCACGAACAAGCCGCAGTCCGGCGCCTGTGTGCCTGCCGGCGTAAGTTTCAGGTATCACCTGAATTACAGGACGGGTGGCTCCGTCGTCGACACGGATGGTGAGGCGGGATACGCGGGTGGTAAGCTGGGAGACTATCTGAGCACCGGCGGCCCCATATTGGGAGACAGGGATACCAATAGCGGCGACCAGGCAGGGATAGATATCGACCTAAGACCGGAGATACCTCCGGGATCCATCCCTTGGGTGGGCGTCTCCTGGAGAGAACTGATCGTCGAGTGAGCGAAGCTCTTGCCGGAAAAAGTGCGGCGGCCGGGAAACCGGCCGCCGCTTTTTTCTCCTCGCTTTTTGAAGTTCAGCTGCGGCTTATATCGCAGATTAGAGCAAGTTAACGAACGGTTGCGCACCCGGTTGGGCTCTCGTCTTGGCTTGGCGCGCCGCGACGTGGAATTCCATGAGGCCGTCTGCATTGCAACGTCGCTGCGCTCCTCGCAATGACGGTGTAAATATATGACCAACAATAAATTAATCTGCTCTAATCGTCCTCTGGGATGATCGGTGAAGATCGGGCCTTGCCGGGCAGGCAATGTTTCCCGCCGCCCGGCAGGTCCATCGGCATCACCTTGAAGCAAACCGGATCACCGATCTTTCGTTGGCGATCTTTTGCGGTTTGGCCTTCCAGGCGTGCCCATACACCACTTCGAAACTTGCCGGCAAACGGCTGTCGATGCGCTGTTTTTCATACGCTTCGCACATCGTCCGCCATGCCCGCCGGCCCATCAGGCCGTGTCGGCGTCCAGGCGCCGCGCAGATCGAGCCGTTCCGGCGCAATTCGTCGAACAGCGCTTGCAGCGAGGGATAGGTGACGGTCAGGCGCTCGGCGTCCATCACCGGACCGGCGAAACCGCAATCGACCAGCATGTCACCGTAGTCGTGCAGGTCGACGAAACGCAGGGTGTGCGCGTACCCGTCGGCGAACGAAGCGCGCAATTCCTTCAGGGTATCCGGACCGAGAGTGGAAAACATCAGCAGACCGCCGGTTTTCAGGACGCGGTATGCCTCCCGCAATGCCGCCAGCGGGTCGGCCAGCCAGTGCAGCATCAGATTGGACCAGACGAGGCTGGCGGCGTCCGCCGGGAGGGGCAGCGCCCGCGCATCCGCCGCGAGCCACGCGGCACGCTTCGGTCCATGCAGGAAAGGCAGCGTCCAGCGCAGGCGCGAACGTCGCGCTGGGGCGACGCGCAGCAGCGCTTCGCAGGCCTCGAGGCCAAGGCTTTCCGCCCGCGGATAACGCTCGCCCAAAGCGGCCAGCGCGGCGCCGGTACCGCAGCCCAGATCGACGATGCGGGCGGGCTGGATTTTCACGTAATCGAGCCGTTCCAGCATGCGCGAGGAGATCTCGCGCGAAAACGCCGCCGCGGCATCGTAGCCGGCCGAAGCACGGGTGAAGGACCGTCTTGTCCGGAGCGCTTCGAGGGTTGGTGTGCTTGTATTCATCCTAAATTCTTCAGTTGGTAGGTCGGGCATACTTGCCCGACATCGGACCGTTGAAAACGCACTTTCACCTGATAACCGCCCATGTCGGGCAAGTATGCCCGACCTACGATCATGCCGGCCT
>JAISCH010000076.1 GCA_031265725.1 Propionibacteriaceae bacterium | reverse complement strand
CAGCGGATCATCAGCCGGTCGTCGTAGCGGTGGGAAGATGACCTCGGGATTGCTGACCCGGTTGGCGAAGTTGCGGCGTAAACCCTCACAAACGTTGGAATTGACACCGCTGATAGTGCCATCATCAGCCACACCTACCAGAATGTAGCCACCATGCCGGTTCGCAAACGCCGACACAGTATCGAACAACGAGTCTCCCAGTTGGCCAGCAGACAGGCTCTTGAACTCGACCGTCTGGCTCTCCCCACCAGCGATCAACTCCTTGACCTTCTCAGCAAGCACTCAAGCACCTCCTTCCACCAACCACAAGCAGGGCACAAGTCTATCGGCCACACCCCATCCGGACTGCCAGCACGGCACCCTGGTCCGATTCGAGATTCCGCGCGGTTGGACTCAGTAGCGGTAGCTGTCTGGCTTGTACGGGCCGTCCACTCCGACGCCGATATAGTCGGCTTGGGCTTGGGTGAGCTGGGTCAGTTTGATACCGAGGGCATCCAAGTGCAGTCTGGCGACCAACTCGTCCAAGAGCTTGGGCAGGGTATAGACGCCGACGGGATATTCTGCGGACTTGGTGAACAACTCGATCTGGGCCAGCACTTGGTTGCTGAAGGAATTGCTCATCACGAAGCTGGGATGGCCGGTGGCGTTGCCCAGATTCATCAGCCGCCCCTCGCTGAGGACGATGATCGAATTGCCACTGGGCAAGTTCCATAGGTCGACTTGCGGCTTGAGCTGGGTGCTGGTGACTCCAGGGGTCTCGGACAACCGCTGCAATTCGATCTCGTTGTCGAAGTGACCGACATTGGCAACGATGGCCAACTGCTTCATGCCGAGCAGTTGCTCGGTGTTGATCGCATTCAGATTTCCGGTGCAGGTGATATAGATGTCGGCCACCGGCAGCGCGTCGTCCACGGTGGTGACCTGGTAGCCGTCCATCGCCGCCTGCAGAGCGCAGATCGGGTCGACTTCTGTCACCAAGACCCGCGCGCCCTGGCCGGACAGCGCGGCGGCCGCACCCTTGCCCACGTCGCCGTATCCGCAGACCACCGCGACCTTCCCGCCGATGAGGACGTCGGTGGCTCGGTTCAACCCGTCGATCACGGAGTGACGGATGCCGTAGCGATTGTCGAATTTGGATTTGGTGACCGCATCGTTGACATTGATCGCCGGGAACAGCAAAGTGCCTTCGGCGGCCAATTCGTAAAGCCGATGAACTCCGGTAGTGGTTTCCTCCGTCACTCCGATGATCGAGTCCGCGACCGCTGGCCAATCGACGCTGGACTCGCGCAACAAGTCTAGGAATACCCGCCACTCGGCCGAGTCGCCAACAGCCGCTGCTGGAACGACGCCCGCCCGGGCGAATTCGACGCCCTTGTGGACCAGCATGGTGGCGTCCCCCCCGTCGTCCAAGATCATGTTCGGGTAGCGACCATCCCCGAAATCGAAGATACGTTGGGTGCATTCCCAGTATTCAGCCAGGCTTTCCCCCTTCCAGGCGAAAACTGGCACTCCTTGGGGGGCGTCCGGTGTGCCTTCGCGCCCGACAACGACCGCCGCAGCGGCGTGGTCCTGGGTGGAGAAGATATTACAAGAGGCCCAACGCACCTCGGCGCCGAGCGCGACCAGCGTCTCGATCAGCACGGCGGTCTGCACAGTCATGTGCAACGAACCGGCTATCCGGGCTCCGCGCAACGGCTGCGCCTGTCGATACTTCTCCAAGATCGACAACAATCCGGGCATCTCGTGCTCGGCTAGGGTGATCTCTTTACGGCCGAATTCGGCCAACGACAAATCTGCTACCTGATATTCCACAAGAGCTAAGAATACCCGTCTTGACTGCCCACTTGGTTATCCAGGCCGATTCGCAAGTACGCGGCAGCGAAAAGGCCGTGATGCAGCAGGGTCACATAACGGGTCACCCGGTCTCCGGCCGAACAGTCGATCCGGGAGACCAGCACACCGCAGCGCAAGGCCTGATCCACCAACGACTGCTGCTCCGCCTCGGCCAATTCGTCGCCCAGCCCGTCATCGAGCACGACCAGGCCAGGTCGGCATTCCTGAACGTCCTCGAATGGGTCGGCGAAGACATCCCGGAGCGGCACCGCGCCCAACAGCGGCAGTATCGCACCGGCGTCAGCGGCCAGCACAACCCTCCCGCAGGCCGCTCGCAAAGCCTCGGCTATCCGACGGGAGGCCCGGGCCGCCAGGATAGAGCCGCCCCAGACCAAGGGCTTGGCCTCGGCCAATTCCAAGGCGATGTGTTTGGCCGGATTGGCTGATATATCCAGCAGGGCCGAGCATTCGCTGGCCGCCAGGTCCATCGCGTCGGCGACCGCCTCGATATCGATCCGCTGCCCTATCCCGAGCCGGTGCAGCCCGTCCAATACCAGCACGGCACAGGTCAACAGGTCGGCGCTGGTCGGCAGCAGTGTGGTGGCCCGTGATGCCGAGGTCATCGCCAGGCTGGAGTCAGCCGGGCAGGCCACCAGCAGCCGCGACCCCCGGCGTACCGCCTCCCCAGCGGCAGCCAGCGCGACCGGATTGGTCGCCCCCATCGCCACCACCAAGTCGAGCGGGCCGACCCAAGTCGGCAGCCCCAGCCTGGGCCAGGCCACGAACGGCACCGGGCAAGCCGGTTCCAGAATGGCGCGCAACAATCTTGACTCCGGGCCGAAGGCGATGACCGCACGGGGCAGTGGCTCCCGGGACAGCACGGCGAGCTGGTCCTCAATCTTGAGTCGTTCCCGGCGCAGCCGCGCCCCCGCCTCCGCCATCGGCCGCAGCAGCTGGTCGGCGGCGTTGAGGACGGCGGGGTCCTCCAACCGGGCGTCGTCGAAGTCGATCATCGCGTCTTGCGCGCCTCGTCCACCAATAGCACCGGAATCCCCTGCCGCACCGGGTAGGCCAGAGCGCAATTCGGGGATGAGCAGATCAACTCGGCGGATTCGTAGTCCCAGGCCAACGGGCCATGACAGACCGGGCAGACCAGAATATCCAATATCTCAGCGGGCAATTCGCTCATCATGTCCCCTTCCGGATCACCGCTAAAGCACGATCACGCAATTCGATCATAAACTCCGGCGTCTTGGCTTCCACATTGAGCCGCAGCAATGGCTCAGTATTCGACTCGCGCACGCTCACCCACCAGTCGGCCCCGCGCACCAACAAGCCGTCGGGCCAACTGGTCTGGCCAAGCCCGGCGAGGTCTTCCGCCACTCGGGCTATCACCGCTTTGGAGTCCGTCACCGCAGTATTGATCTCGCCCGAACTGAAGTAGTGCGGCAGGCCTCGTCCCAGCGCAGACATGGTGAGCCCGGACTTGCCGATCAACGACAGCACGGTCAGCGCCGCCAACATGCCGGTGTCCGCGCCCCAGAAGTCGCGGAAGTAGTAATGCGCCGAATGCTCCCCGCCGAACACCGCCCCATGCTCAGCCATTCGCGCCTTGATGTGGGTGTGTCCGACCGGGCTGACGACGAGCCGTCCACCAGCTTCCGCCACCACTTCAGCCACCGATTGAGAAGTTATGGTGTTGACGACGATGCTGGCACCCGGCTCCCGTCCCAGCGCCGCGCGGGCGACCACTGCGACGATCACCGCTGGATCGACCACCTCCCCGCACTCGTCGATGAAGAAGCAACGATCCGCGTCCCCGTCGAAGACCAGTCCCAGATCGGCCGAATGCTCCACCACCGCCCGCTTGGCGTCGATGAGATTCGCCGGATCGAGTGGATTGGGCGGATGGTTGGGGAAGTCGGGGTCCAACTCCAGGTACAGCCCGATCACTTCAACACCTAGGCCAGCCAGTACCTCCGGAGTGGTCAGCCCAGCCATCCCATTCCCGGCGTCCACCACGATACGCAGCTTGGGCAACCCGTCCAGCTCAACCAGGGAGTGCAGGTAGCTCGCGTAGTCAGCGAGGATGGACCGGGTGGTGATCTCACCCGGAACGACTGCGGGCACGGGCACGGCCGTCGTCTCCCGAGCGATGGCTTTGAGCAATTCGGCACTGATCGGAGCCGCTCCGGGCAGACAGAATTTCACCCCGTTGTACTCAGCCGGATTGTGTGACGCGGTGAATTGCACTCCGGGCAGG
>JAISCH010000022.1 GCA_031265725.1 Propionibacteriaceae bacterium | reverse complement strand
GGTGGACCCGTCCAGCAACTCGTAGTGATCGGGTTTGCTGAACTCGGGCAAAGCCGAGACCGCATTCGCCGCCGCTTTTTGGGCTTTGGACCCAACTCGCGGACGCGGCGAGCCGCCTTGGCCATCGACCAATTGGATACGTTGGTCGATCAGCCACGCCCGCGCGCTCGGCGTCACCACCGTCCCCGGTGGCACCGCATACTCGGTAATTGTCGATAAATCGGCATCCGCGAACTTCTCGCGGATCATCTGTTCAGTCAATACACTCATCTAGCACCCCCATCGGGCCACCGGACTGCCGCCTGATCGGCGGACAGCCTGGCGCACGGCTGGGTCGAGGCCAGGGAATCACTGATTAATTCAGCACTTCCCCGGCGACTCACTTGAGTGTTGGCAGGATGAATTCGACTTCGGCGTGTGGGCGTGGGATGACGTGTACGCTGACCAGTTCGCCTACCCGGTCTGCTGCTGCTGCTCCGGCGTCGGTGGCAGCTTTCACCGCTCCGACATCGCCACGCACCATGACGGTGACAAGTCCGCCGCCTACATGCACTTTCCCGATCAAAGTCACATTGGCGGCCTTGACCATAGCGTCAGCGGCCTCAATCGAACCCACCAAACCCTTGGTCTCAATCATCCCCAAAGCGATACTTACATTGCTGTCAGCCATTTTTATTCTCCTGTTTTCTTGTTATGGGCTGTCATTTAATTATTTTCCGGACCCAGTCACTAGGCCCGAGTGTTATTTAAGTTTTTCCAGTACCCGCTGGAGCACCAGCGCGATCAGTTGGTCTTCTCCGACTTCAGCGTCGGCGTTTGTCGTCGCCACCGGCTCGGCGGCGAATGAGGGGACTTCGCTCTCGGCCCGAATCTGATCTAGCTCGCGCACTCCGCGAGCCATCCGGCGGATATTGATCAGATTCAGCGGCCCGATATTGTCTGATGACGAGGAGCCGCCGACCGCGCCGCAACCCAGGGTGAACGAGGGCAGCAGAGCCGTGGTGGCACCCACTCCGCCCAGCGCGGCGGGAGTGTTCACCAAGAGCCTGCTCACCGGCTTCTTCAGCGCGAATTCGCGGATGACAGCCTCGTTCTGGGAGTGGATCGTCATCGTGTGTCCGGCACCCTCGTGGAGCAGGATGCGGATGCATAGCTCGCAAGCCGATTCCCAATCCGGCTGGGTGTAGAACCCCAGCACCGGGCAAAGTTTCTCCTTGGAATAGGGGACTCGGTCTCCGACCTCAGTCTCGAAACCGATCAGCACCCTGGCATCGTCGGGCACGCTGATACCGGCGAGCTTGGCGATGTACTGCGGAGTCTTGCCAACGATGGCGGGGTTCATCGTGCCGGAGGAGCGCATCAAGATCGCGCCGACCTTGGCCTTCTCGTCTGGGTTGAGGAAGTAGCCGCCCTGGCGTTTGAACTCGGCGATCACCTGATCGCGGATCGGGTCCTCGGTGACCACTGACTGCTCTGAGGCGCAGATCGTCCCATTGTCGAAGGTCTTCGAGTCCAGAATCCGCTTCACCGCCAGCGCGATGTCAGCTGTCCGCTCGATATAGGCTGGGCCGTTGCCCGGCCCCACACCGATAGCCGGGTTGCCCGACGAGTACGCGGCTTTCACCATCGCGCCGCCGCCAGTCGCTAGGATCAGGGCGATATCGGGATGCTTCATCAACTCGTTGGTGGCCTGGGTCGTGGTGTTCTCGATGCAGGAGATCGCCCCGCGCGGGCAGCCCGCTGCTTCCGCCGCTGCCGCCATCAGCCGGGTGGCCTCCAACGTACACTGCTTGGCTGAGGGGTGCGGGCTGAAGACGATGGCATTGCCCGACTTGATGGCGATGAGCGACTTGAAGAACACCGTCGAGGTTGGATTGGTCGAGGGGATGATGCCCGCGATCACTCCCATCGGCACGCCGATCTCGACCAAACCCTTGCCTGGGTCTTCGTTGATCACGCCCACCGTCTTCAGGTCGCGGATCGCGTCCCAGACCCCGGCCGAGCCGAACTGGTTCTTTATCACCTTGTCCGGCACTCTGCCGAAGCCGGTCTCCTCGTTCGCCATCTTCGCCAGGCGCAGCGCGTCGGTTGCTCCAGCTTTGGCCATGCGGGCACAGATCGCATCGACGCCTGCCTGGTCAAAGGTGGCCAGCTTGGCTTGGGCGTCCTTCGCGGCCCGGATTTTCAACCGCACTTCTTGAATGGAGAGCAAGTCACGGTCGACCAACTCAACTCCGCTCATTTTCCTTCCTTCCTGTCCCAGTGTGGATCACACTGCTGGGGCTGGTCGTTCACAGGCTCAATTCGACCCCGGACACCTTGGTGTCCAGAATCTTCTTGATGATCGTCGCCACATGGGCTCCTGCTTCAGCCGGCGGGGTGCCGCCGGAATAGATGTTCGACACCACCGTACGCCATGACTCGGGACGATCCGGGTTGGGCTGGTAGCACATGTAGGCACTCATCGACTCGCCAGTCGCCAGGCCGGGGCGTTCCCCGATCAGCAGGCAGATCACATCGGAGGAGATCAGCGGGCCGAGGTCGTCCATCGCGCCGACCCGTCCGTATTTCACGTAGGGGATCGGCCCCACCTCAATGCCGAAGCTCTGCAAGCCCTGCTTGATCGCCGGAACTATGTCGGGGATGTTCACCATCGCCGCCGAGGATAGTCCGTCAGCGACCATGATGGTCACCTTGGCGTTCTTGGGCAGTTCGCGGGAGAACAGCGCCTTCGTCTCGTCGTCCAGCTTCCGGCCCAGATCGGGACGGGTGAGGAATTCGTCCTTCGAGGTGGAGAGTGACTGTCCGGCGATGAAGCCTTGCTGCTGGACGAATTCCTCGGGCACGTCGGTGAACACCGCGTCCTGCGCGGTGGCGTGATCGGCCCGGAAATGCAGCATCGACCAGGTGTTATAACGCGGACCAGCCCGCCAGACGCCGAGCCGTCCGACGGTAGCCTGCTTCATCTCCAGGTAGCCCTCCCGATTCTCCGGCTCCGGCACATGGAATTCCGCTTTGGTGGAAATCGCAGTTACATCCGGGGCGAAGCCTTCGTCCACTACGGTGCTCTCCTTGGCCCAGCCGCCGCCAGTCGGCGCGGGAGCAGGTTTGGCCACGGCGTCGTCGGCCTGGGTTGCGAGCAATTCGGTCAGCGCTTGGCGGACCATTTGCCTGACATCATTTTCTTGATACATCAGTGTCTCCTTCTGCTCGCTCACTTGAGGAAGATGGAAGCGTCGCCGAAGCGTTTGGTCAGTTTGCGGTCACCAGCGGTTATCAGGCCCATCTTGACCATCCAGGCCTCATACTCGGGGATGGCCGTCTTGCCGTACAACTGCCGCAGCGACTCGGCCTCGTGATAGCCGGTGCATTGGTACATCAACATGATGTCATCGCCGTGCGGGATGCCCATCACGTAGTTGCAGCCCGCCGTCACCAACAGCGCGGCCAGATTCTCAATGTCGTTCTGATCGGCTTTGCAGTGGTTGGTGTAACAGGCGTCGCAGCCCATCGAGATGCCGGTGAGCTTGCCCATGAAGTGATCTTCCAGACCGGCCCGGGTGACCTGCTTGGCGTCGTAGAGATATTCCGGACCGATGAAGCCGACTACTGTG
>JAISCH010000366.1 GCA_031265725.1 Propionibacteriaceae bacterium | reverse complement strand
GTCCCGGTCACGCCGACTGTGCCACAACCGAGCGAGTCTGCCACGCCGGTGGTCCCAACCACGGCGATCACCCTCGGCGGGGCAGCGCTGGGGAAATTCAAATTCGGGGCCAAGGAGAGCGAGGTGCTGAGTTGGCTGGAAGGGGAATTGGGCGAGCCTACTGACATCTTCGAGGATCCCTACTGCTACTTCACCGAGAAGAGTCCCTACTCCATGCAGGTTACCTGGGACGCTTTCACCGTCGTTTTCCTGGCCAAAGACAGCAAGAAGACGTCCGGACGCACCTTGCAAGCCTGGAGCTTTGGACTGGTCAACGGATTCCCCTCCGGATTCGCTTTGCAAGACGACGCTGACCCGACGCTGAGCTTCACCCAGTTGAAGCAGCGCTTCCCCAAGGGAAAGATGTCCAAGAACTCCCTGGGCGAGCAAGTTTTCACCCTGCCCAACAAGATCAGATTGAGCGGTGGGGAGGACGCCCCATCCCTGATCGCCACCGGCTATGACGATCCCGAGTGCATTGAGTAATAGTTAGCCCTAATCACCGACCACGGAGGCGATAAGCCGTTTCAACGCCTGGGGGTCTTTGCCCAGCGGAACGACCTTGCGCGGGCGGCTCTCGATACCGGCGAAACGCGGCGGGCACTCCGGCTCCCGGCCCAACGCCTCCATGATGGTCGCCGCGAACTTGACCGGCAGCGCGGCCTCGGTCACGATCATCGGCACATCCGGCTGGACGAAGCGCCGAGCCACAGTCATCGCGTCGGCGGTGTGCGGATCGATCATCACCTTTTCCTCAGCCCAGGTCGCCGAGATGGCGGCCAGCCGGTCGGCATGAGTGGACGAGTCAGCGAGGAAACCGTAACGCTGCTCGATTCCGGCGAATTCCGCCGTGCCGAAAAGATCGAAGCAGCCCCGCCTCGGCAATTCGTCACCGAATAGCTCAGCCACCCGAGCCGTGTCCCGGCCTAACAAATCACAGATGAACCGCTCGAAGTTGCTGGCCTTGGAGATGTCCATCGATGGGGACGAGGTGGCCAGCGTCTGCACAGCCGAACGGGTCCGGTAGACCCCGGTGTGGAAGAATTCCGCCAGCACATTGTTCTCATTGGTGGCCAAGATCAGCTTGTCGATGGGCAATCCCATCATCCGGGCGATATGCCCGGCACAGATATTCCCGAAATTGCCGGTGGGCACGCAGAATGACACCCGCTGGCTGTCATCGGTGGTGACCCGCAGCCAGCTCACCACGTAATACACCACCTGGGCCGCCAGCCTGGCCCAATTGATCGAATTGACCGCGCCCAAGGCGTACTCGCGCTTGAAATCCAGATCGCCGGCGACAGCTTTGACCAAATCCTGACAGTCGTCAAAAACCCCGTCAACGGCCACATTGATGATCGCCGGATCGTCAATGGAGAACATCTGCGCCTGCTGGAATGGCGTCATCCGGCCCGCCGGGGTGAGCATGAAGACCCTAACGCCTTTCCGGCCGAGCATCGCGTACTCAGCGGCCGATCCGGTGTCCCCGCTCGTCGCGCCCAAGATATTGAGTTGCGCGTCGCGCCGGGATAGCTCGTACTCGAACAACTGGCCGAGCAATTGCATCGCCAAGTCTTTGAACGCCGCAGTGGGACCGTCGGAGAGATGGGCCAGCCACAAGCCGCCGCTGAGCCGGGAGACCGGGACTATCTCCCCGGTGGTGAAAACCTGGTCGTTATAGGCCCGTTGGCAGATGCCAGCCAATTCCGCATCCGCGATCTCTGAAATGAAGAGCCGCAATACTTCCGCAGCCAGCGCCGCGTAGCCGTCAGCAGCCAGCACCTCGCGCCAATACGGCAGTTTGCCGGTTATGTCCGGATAAGTCTCGGGCAGGTAAAGACCACCATCGGGAGCCAGCCCCTCTAACAAAATGTCAGAGAATTGGGCTGGAACCGGACTACCGCCGCGAGTGGACACATAACGCATACCTGGATTGTATTCGCTAGCTGATTAGCTCAAGCTGACAAAGTCCAAGAGGGCGCAAACGACCCGGGCGCAGCAGGTATCGACTGTAATCTCTTAGCTGACACTTTCGTAAGACTCGCTGAGTTGAAGTGTGCAGTCAGGGTCAATCAATGGAACAATAAAGCTAATCTTGTCCGCGAGGTATAAATCAGGGACTACGTGAGTATGCAGGAACAGAGCCTGTCTGTGGCTATGCCCGCATTCACTGGTGGTAATCCAGTGGATCGAGCTTCAGCCATATTGGCGCAAGCCCAAATTCTCGCTGACCGTCTTCGCACCGAGGCCTATCAAGATGCCGAGAATATCCGGGCTGAGGGTCGCCGCGACGCTGCCAGAGCGAAGGCTGAGGCATTAGAGGCCGTTGAGGGATTGAACGCTTGGTCGCGTCAGCTCACCGAGGATTCCGAGTCGTTCGAGCAGCAGTTGGCGGAACGCCGCGCCGAATTCGAGAGCGCGCTAGCCGTCTCCAAACAGGAATTCCTCCGCAAAGCCAACGCCGAGGCTGAGGTGATCATCTCCAACGCCACCGACCAGGCGACTTTGATCACTCAGGCCGCCGAGCGGAACGCCTCCGACGCCGTCTTGCAGGCCCAGCGCGAGGCTGAGGCAATCGTCTCCGAGGGCCAAGCTCAGGCCAGCGCGTTCATGACCGCCGCCAACGAGCATGAGATAGACATCGAGGAACGGCTCAACCGGCAGCGGGCGTCCACCGCGTCCGAGGTCGCCAGCCGCTACCGCGCGCTGGAAGAGGAAGAGGCGCGCCGCCGTTCCGAGATAGAGGCTGAGATAACCGCTCGCTATCAGGAGTTGGAAGCAGTCGAGACGGAACGGCGTCAGGCCACGGATCAAGAACTGCAATTGTGGCGAGCCGAGGTCGAAGCGGACGTGGCGGCGTTGCGAGCGGAATTCGCCCACGAATCCGCCCAGGCCCGGGAGCAGATCCAGATCGACCGCAGAGCGCTCGACACCGAAGTCTCCAAGATCATGGCCGAGACCCAGGCCGAGTGCGAGATCAAGCTGGCCGAGACCCAGGCCGCGATTGACCGTCAGTTGGCCGCTGCCACCACCAAAGCCACTCAAGCCGAGTCCACCGCCGAAGAATTGCTGACGAACGCCACCCTGGAAGCAGAGGTGGAACGCAGGCAGATGTTGGAGACGCTGGCGGAGCACTCTCGCACCGTGCGCCGGGAAGCCGAGGGGCTGCTGGCCGCCGCCAAGTCGGAGCAAGTGAAGGCCGAGCAGGAGACGAGACGTATCCTCGCCCAGGCCGAGACTGACGCCCAACGTATCATTCAGGCTGCCCGCGACGATGCGACGGCCCGCAAGGAACGTTCCGACCGCGAGTACAGCGAAGCCACTGCCGGGGCGAAACTCGTCCGTGAGCGCGCGGCGGCGGAATTGGAACGGGTGCAGAAAGAAAGCATGGAGCGGACCAGAAATGCCCGCGAGGAAGCCATGCGGCTGGTGAACGACGCCCGTAAGGAAGCCGACTCCGTGCGTCAGGAAGCCCGCTCCCTCTTGGACCGGGCGCGCACCGAAGTCACCAGCCTGACCAAGCGGCGCGACGCGATCCATACCCAGTTGGGAAGTCTTTCGGGAGTCATTGAGGCACTATCTGTTTCTGAGCACCCCGAAGCGCTAGCAAAGTCATTCGTAAACCGGGTAGAGTTCATTCCGAAGTCGCCCGTGACACCACCGAGGTCTACCATTCCCGCGCCAGCAGTATCCATACCCACAACTACAGGTTTCCAACCCCCTGGAAACGATGTAAAGTTCGCCATTGAAAAGGAGAACAATGACTGACACACCTACCTTCAAGACTGTTATGCGCGGTTATGACATCGCCGAAGTCGATCGTGCCATTTCTGACCTCGCTAAAAAGCTGAGTCAAGCTGAGGCCACCGCCACCGAAAGTGCCGCTGAAGTGACCCGACTCCAGTCATCTTCCACCCGGCTACATCAAGACATCGCTGAGGAGCGTTCTCGCGCTGCCGCCATCGAAGACGAGTTGCGCAACGCCTCCCCGACGTTCGAGGACTTGGGCAAGCGTATTGGGCAGATTCTTTCCCTAGCCCAAGCCGAGGCCGACGAGATGTTGAACAACTCGAAGGTGGAGGCCGAGCGCTTGTCGAGGGAGACCGCCGCAGCCGCCAGCCAGACTCGCAGCGCTTCGGAGGCATACGCCGCCGACACCGCGTCCCGGGCTGATGCCGAGGCGACGAAGACCATCGAGAGCGCCCGTCGTCAAGCCGATGAGATTCTGGACCACGCCGACCGCGAAGCCACCGCCCGCCGCGAAGAAGCCGAGGCCGTCTACGAGCACCAGCGCGCCCGCGCCGCTGCCGCAGCCGCCGACTTCGAGCGTACGCTGGCTGAGCGCCGGGACAAGGCCGCCGCCGACTTCGCCGCTCAGATGCAGGCCAATGACGAGGCGCTGGCCCGTGCAGAGGAATTGCAGTTGGCCACCGCCGCCGAGGCTGACCGGATGCGCGCCGAGGCCGAGGCCGAGATCGAGACCCTGATGAAGGATGCCAACTCTGAAGCAGCGAAGGTCATCGACCAGGCCCGGATCACCGCCGAGCGGGTCCGCCGCGAGTCGGAGCGCGAAGTCCAGGCTTCCACCGCCCGCCGCGACGCCATCACCGCTCAGTTGACCAACGTCCGCCAGATGCTCGCCACGATGGGCGGCGCTGCGATGGGTAACGCTCTCCCCGCCGAGTTCGAGACCCCCGAAGCTCCCGCTCCTGCTCCAGCACCGGAACCGGTACCAGAGCCAGTCGTAGAGGCCGAAGAGACGATCCGGACTGAGACCGACTCCCTCTTCGCCGAGTAAACCTTTCAATACAGCAATCGCCGCCTCGGGTCACCGGGCGGCGTTTTGCTGCCCAAAAACAGAGTCGACCCACCGTTGTACCGCAATGAAGCGAAGCGAGCGCACTCTTCGGAGTGACCTACAGGAAGTACACGCAACGGCGAGCAAAGCGAGCGCGGGGGTCCAGGGAAGACACTTTCTGGGGTGACCCACAGGAAGTACACACAACGGC
>JAISCH010000332.1 GCA_031265725.1 Propionibacteriaceae bacterium | reverse complement strand
ATTCGACGCTGTGGGCGGATTGACGCTTGGAGCCGACCCAGTGGCGACCGCCATGCTGCACGACGCCGCGCGCGCTGGCACCCGGTTGGACGCCTTCGTCGTGCGCAAGGAGTCAAAAGCGCACGGTCTGCAACGCCGTATCGAAGGAACCCCGGTGGCTGGCCGGAAAGTGCTGGTGGTGGAGGACACCTCAACCACTGGCGGCTCGGCGCTGACTGCCGTCACGGCGGTGCGCGAAGCCGGGGCTGAAGTCGTCGCCGTGGCCGTGATCGTGGACCGCGACACCGGAGCAAAAGAACGTATCGAGGCCGAGGGAATACCTTATCTTTACGCCATCAGCCGCGCTGAACTAGATTTGCAGTGATTCAATATGCTTGTCGGCAAATCAGCAGTCGAGGGGACCACTCATGACTAATCCGTGGAATGAGCAGCAGCCTCGCCCCGCAACGCCGCCAGATTATCCGTTATACAACCCGCCGACCACTTCTTACCCGAACCAGGGGCAGCCGGTAGAGCCGTACTTCCCACAACCGGGCCAGCCAATGCAACCGGCACAGCCGCTGGTGCCCAACCAACCGCCCGGTTACTTTCATAGCGGCTACGCATCCCCGCCTGACAACTATTTGGTCTGGGCCATCCTGAGCACGATATTCTGCTTCCTCCCGCTGGGCATCGTCTCCATCGTCTTCTCTTCCCAGGTCAACTCGAAGTGGACGATGGGCGACATATACGGGGCACAGGAGTCGGCCCGGAAAGCGCGCAACTTCGCCAAGTGGTCAGCGATAATCGCCGGAGCGGGATGGGTGCTCTACTTGATGTTGATTTTCGTCCTCATGGCGGTCACCGTGACCCGCTTTTAACCAGGCGCAACTGTCGTACCAGCAAGAAATGCCGTATGGCGCGTATCGACTCTTGCGGAGTCGTTAACCACGATTGAGGCGAATGAGACTCTGCAAGAGTCGATATAGACGGTTGACGAATGCGTTTCTTTAGGCAAGAGTTTTGCTGTTAACACTATTAGTCACGATTGAGGCGAAGCTGGCAAGCGCTTGCGTTTGTCAGTGAGCCGATTGAGTGAATGAAACTCTGCAAGAGCAGATAGGAGACTTCCGTGACAACACCGCCACCACCCTATCAACCACCATCGCCGGACCCCTCGGGGAACCAGCCGCCACAAGACCCGTATGGTGCCCCGCCACCGCAGGACCCGTATGGCACCCCGCCGCCGTTCAACCCCGCTTCATACGGGAGCCAACCCGAACAGCCCGCGCCGCAGGATCCGCCGCTCTATCAGCAGATGCCGCCCTATCAGCCGCCGCAGGACCCCACTCCGCCTCCATACGCGGGCTACATGCCACCGCCGGGAACTGGTTATGCTCCACCGCCCTATGCTGGCTTTGGTGGCGCTCCCGCTGGTCCGCCACCGGACAACTACCTGGTCTGGGCGATCCTGGCCACTGTCCTCTGCTCCTGCACCGTCCTTGCATTGCCTTTTGGCATCATCTCCATTGTTTACTCCACCCAGGTCAACACCAAGTGGAATGCTGGCGATGTGGCTGGGGCTCAAAATTCATCTAAGAAGGCGCTGCAATTCGCTATCGTCTCTGGTGCAGTTGGTCTCGTACTGTATGGAATCTCCTTCCTTGTCAATCTCGCAAATGGGTCATTCAATTTCTAGTGCCCCGTTAGCCACTGATCCTGCGGCAGAACGTGCTCATCAAAGTGTGGGTGTTCTGCCGCATTTGGTCCGGCCAATCGGGGTCGGGGTGATGGCTTTGGCTGGACTGGTGCTGGTGTTCACTATCGACCCAAATGAGCCAGGGCACTATCCGACTTGCCCAACACTTATGTTCACCGGGACATACTGCCCTGGCTGTGGGTCGTTACGCGCTCTGCACGCACTGACCCATCTGGATTTAGCGGGTGCGCTGGGGATGAATCCCGCGCTGTTGCTGGCCGTCCCCTATCTGCTCTGGGCCTGGGCGTTCTGGCTG
This sequence comes from Propionibacteriaceae bacterium, assembly GCA_031265725.1. Classification (GTDB taxonomy): domain Bacteria; phylum Actinomycetota; class Actinomycetes; order Propionibacteriales; family Propionibacteriaceae; genus Propionicimonas. The sequence continues at coordinate 3,614 of JAISCH010000332.1, read as the reverse complement.
CTGCGCTGCTTGGGCAAGGCTGAACGCAAACGGCTCGCCCCGGCTTGGGCACTGTGGACCCTCTTGGGGGCGATCCTCGCCTACTGGGCGCTGCGGAACGTCCCAGCTTTTGCGGAGTGGTTGGCCCCCGGCGGTGTCGTCGCCCCAGCTTTCCAGTAGCCACAGTTTAAGTTCCCGCTACTGCGCTGAGAAGCGCCGACTCAGTTCGGGCGCGTTCATCGTTCGCTGGACATGCCCAAGCGCGCTTGGCGCGGTATCCGCACTTCTCAGGTAAAGTTCTCAGAACAAGAAACCCGCTTTACAGGAGTGCGCATGTCCGCGATCCCCGCCGTAACCGACAGCAATTTCGACGCCTTGGTGCTCAAATCCAGCAAGCCGGTGCTGGTCGACTACTGGGCCGATTGGTGCTCGCCGTGCAAACAACTCACCCCAATCATCGAGGAGTTGGCCGAAGAGTACGGCGACCGGATCACCTTCCTAGCGATGGACACCAACGAGAACACCCAAATCCCCAACCGGCAGGGAGTCCTCGGATTGCCAACCATCCAAATCTTCGTCGGCGGCGAACTGGTCCAGTCCTTCCAAGGTGGCAAGACGAAATCAGCCCTGATCAAGGTGCTCACCGACGTCCTGTAGCCGGTCAACCCCTTAAGCGCGGTCCACTCAAGGGGACGGGTTCCGGGTGGCCGGTTCTGGGTTGATCGGATTCAAGGTGCGCAGCAGTCGTCTCATGACTTGAACCGCCACCTTCTTCTCGATGACTGTCGAATTCAGGTCGAGCCGGTAATGCCCGTTGGTCCAACTGAAGCCGACGTGGCGCAGGAAGGCCCGAGGCGGGAGTTGGCAGGTGAAGTGGCTGGTCGAGCCGGGAGAGATGATGGCGGTCACATCGCGGCAGACCAGACCAGCGCATGCGGACTGGATCAGCCGTCTGCCCAGCCCGTGCCTTGGATCGGCCACCCAAAGGCTGCGCACCAGCGCGTCTCTTTCCCCGCTGGTCTCATCCGGGGTGAGCAATAAAGCTCCCACAACCTCGCCATTTTCTATGGCCTGCACCCCACACCATCCCCAACGACGCTGGGCGGCAACCACCCAATCGGTGTCGGATCGCACTCTCGCCCCGCAGTATGGGCAAGTCAACTCCGGTGTGACGATGAAAGACAGTTCAGTCATTCTTCCCCTAAAAAGCCTGTCAACTTTCATCCTAGGCCGTAAATGGGGCAGTCTTGATAGGTGACTCTTTCGCAACCGCCTAGACGCGACACCAGGCTCGACCCCTATGTCGAGACCTACGCAGCCCGCACCAACGACCTTCAAGTGTCCGCAGTACGAGCGCTCTTCGCGGTTGCCAACCGTCCGGAAGTGGTCTCACTGGCTGGCGGCATGCCGAACATCGCCGACCTGCCCCGGCAGGCAATCGGCGAGGCTTTCGCCAAATTGGTCGTTGACCAGGGCATTCAGGCGATGCAGTACGGCTCTGGGCAGGGCGAGCCGTTCATCCGCGAGAAGATCGTGGAAGTGATGGCCGAGGAGCAGATCAAGGCCAATGCCGACGATGTGGTGATCAGTTGCGGCTCGCAACAGGGTCTCGACCTGGTCACCCGAGTGTTTTGCGATCCCGGCGATGTCGTCCTGGTGGAAGCTCCCAGCTATGTCGGGGCTATCGGCACATTCAAAGCCAACCAGTGCAATATCGTCCATGTGGCGATTGACGAGCACGGGATCGTCCCCGAATTGCTTCGTCACGCCGTAGTACTTTTGCGAAGCTCCGGGAAGAAGGTCAAATTCCTCTACACCATCCCCAATTTCCAGAATCCGACCGGCATCACCCAGACCCTCGCCCGGCGGCAGGCTCTATTGGCCTTGGCCCACGAACTCGATCTGCTGCTGCTGGAGGACAACCCGTACGGCCTGCTCGCCCTGGAAGCCGAGCCGATACCGGCGTTGCGCGCTCAGGATGACGAACGGGTGATCTATCTCGGATCGTTCTCGAAAACCTTCGCGCCTGGTTTCCGAGTGGGCTGGGTACTGGCTCCGCACGCCATCCGGGAGAAATTGGTGCTCACCCAAGAGTCCGCGACACTCTGTCCACCGGTGTTCTCCCAATACGCGATAGCCGCCTATCTGGATCAATTCGACTGGCGTGGGCAAATTCGCACCTTCCGCGATATGTACCGCGCTCGTCGGGACGCCATGTTGCAGGCTCTCACCGAGCACATGCCGCCCGGATCGACTTGGACGCATCCCAAAGGCGGGTTCTTCGTCTGGCTGACTCTGCCAGAAGGGCTCGACTCGCAGGCGATGCTGCCCAGGGCGGTGACGGCGCGGGTGGCGTACACGCCTGGCACGGCTTTCTACGCCGACGGGCTGGGTTCCCGCAATATCCGGCTGTCCTTCTGCTTCCCCACCCCGGAGCAGATCGCCGAAGGTGTCAAACGGCTCGGAGATGTCATCGTCGCCGAGCAAGAGATCCACAACACTTTCGGCATCGAATCCGACTCCTTCGTCAATCGCCGCAACCTGACCCCAGGCCCGGCACCGGATACCAACTAGGAGCAGCTATGGCTACCGCAATACACAATGGCCCAATCGTCGTCCTGGCGGGGGGATTGTCGCACGAACGGGAAGTCTCGCTGCACAGCGGACGCCGCGTCGCCCAAGCTTTGCGCGAGCAGGGCCGTCAAGTGATCGAAGCCGACGTGAACGCCGAATTGGTCGAGATATTCGAATCGCTGACCAATCCTGTCGCGTTCCCGCTCTTGCACGGCGGCGTGGGCGAGGACGGCGGCCTGCAACAGGCGTTGGAATTGCTGCAGGTTAAATACGTCGGATCAACGCCCGCCGCCAGCCGTCGTTCGTTCAACAAGGCGGTTTGCGCGCCACTGGTGGCCAGGGCCGGGGTCACCACGCCAAAACGAGCGGTGCTGCCGCACGACATGTTTCGCGAACTCGGCGCTGGGCATTTGATCAAAGCGCTGGGACGGCAGATCGGCTATCCGATGATGATCAAACCGGCACAGAGCGGATCGGCGTTGGGCGCGAGCAAGGTGGAAAACGCCGCAGATGTGCCGCAGGCCATGGTCGCCGCCTTCGCCTACGGCGATGTGGCAATCGTGGAGGAATTCATCAGCGGACGCGAGGTGGCCGCTGCGGTGATCGAGATCGATGGCGTCCCGCAAGCACTGCCGTTGGTGGAAATCCAACCGAATTCCGGCGTCTACGACTACACCGCCCGTTACACCGCTGGCGCGACCCGTTTCATCGTCCCGGCCGCATTGGAGCCGAGCGTGGCCGAGGCCTGCGCCCAGACCGCGTTGACCGCCCACAAAGAACTCGAATTGCGCCATATCTCCCGCACCGACCTGATCGTGCGTGCCGATGGCACCCCCTTCTTCATCGAGACCAATTCAGCCCCCGGAATGACCAAAACCTCACTCGTCCCACTGGCAATAGAAGCCTCCGGCTTAGATTTCGGCGCGATCTGCGCCCAACTAGTCGACGCCGCCGCAGCGGAGTAGCTGGCGCTCAGCCCTTTCTGACAGACAGTGATTTCTGCAAGGAAACAGGCTGACCCAGCTTGAAAACGATCCTAGAAGCGTCTGGAGCGAGTCAAC
>JAISCH010000328.1 GCA_031265725.1 Propionibacteriaceae bacterium | reverse complement strand
CATACGAGAAAAGACCAAAACGACCAAAACGCTATCCGCCTGGATGAGAGCAAACTCGCTGAACCACGGCGGCACACCACTGGTACTACGCTAGTGCTCATGGCTGCCGAATCGTGGGCATCATCAGATGCCACCCGACGTTCCATTTGATCAGCCCCACACTTAGTCGCAACTCAATCCATCCACTTTCCATGCTCGGCAACGCTCCGAGAAACGGATCATTTTTTGCATCATGAAGCATATTTCGCATGGTGAAACCCTTTCTTCCAATGTTGCTCAAACGTCACATTGACTAGGCGAATTGAGTTGGCTGCTATCTTGGAATTCTGATTGCTCTTCTGGGGGTGGAGAGCTAGCGAAGGTGGAACGAGGTGAGCGAATGCTGAGCAAATTCGGCCCGAGTACGGTCCTGGCTATTATCCTCGGAGTGGTGCTGGCGGTGCTGGCATTCATTCCGGTGGCTGCGATCCGTTATCGGAAAGCTGGACGATTGCGGCTGATAGACCTGGCCCTGCTGTTGGGTTGCGCTATCTATGCAATGGCGCTGTGGACGTACACGCTGATCCCTATCCCGGAGACTTTGGTCTACAAATGCGCTACCGCGAATTTCCGGCCATTTCTATTCATCGAAGTAATCTCGAAGAGCGCGGCGAAAGCCGGTGGTTTGCGACTCAGCAATCCTGATCTGCTGCAAGTGGTGTTCAATGTCATTTTCTTTATGCCGTTGGGGGCTTTTATCCGGCTGATCTTCCGCCGAGGAGCCATCTTTGCCACTGCTATCGGACTGCTGGTCTCCAGCATCATCGAAGTCACCCAATTGACCGCGATCTACGGCATGTTCCCCTGCGCGTACCGCTTCTTCGATGTGGACGATCTCAGCATGAACACCCTCGGCGCGCTGTTGGGCTCACTGCTGATCTTGCCGATAGCCAAATTGCTGCAGGGTCAAAGAGCGCCAAAAGTGGACAAGGTGTCTGCTGGCAGACGAATCGTCGGGACGATTGCCGACGTGCTGGTGATCGGCTTCCTGACCGCGCCGACCATCATCTTCTGGCAAGTGGTGCTGCTGTATCTGCTGCCAGCGTCAATGGCGCAACCCAGCACGCAATTCAATCAGTTTATTGTCCTGCTCCCAGCCCTCCTGGTGGAAGCCCTCTGGGTGCTCATCGACGGCCGGACCTGCGGCGAGGCGATTGTCGACCTGCGCCCGATTGAGGGCTCGCTGCCGGGGCTGCGCCGACTGGTGAAATTCGCCTCCGGCGTCGGCATGTACCTGGTGCTCTCTGTCATCTCGTTACCCTACGAGTTGTTCATCCAGGCGGCATTCTGCCTAGTCAGCTTGCTGTTCATCGTCTACACCCACGATCACCGGGGTTTGAGCGGCCTGCTTTCCGGGATGCCGATGGGCATCGATCCGGAGAAGCCAGCCCCAGTCGTCCCGAACCAGGCCAGCAGTTCCGCTGCTGGGGCTGGCCCTGCCCAGGAGCAGACCCCCACCGGACCGATGGGGAACCGAACGCATTAAGCCGAGTGAGTGCCGCGAAGCTCCTCCCTCGGTTCAGCGGCTTTGCCCGGACCCGGAGCAGAATGGAATACACTTCATCGGGTGAGTGAACTTGAGCTTATCCATTCCGGCAAGGTACGCAGACTCTACCGCTGGAGCGACACTGAGATTCTGCTGGTCGCCACCGACGCCATCTCCGCATTCGATTTCGTCCTGGACACCCCCATCCCTGGAAAAGGGAAGGTGCTCACCGGGCTGTCGCTGTGGTGGTTCGCCCAATTGGCCGACCTGGGCATAGCGAACCATGTAGTCAGCACGGAGGTCCCAGCAGTTTTCAGCGGCCGGGGCGTCATCGTCGAGAAATTACGCATGGTGCCGGTGGAGGCCATCGTCCGTGGCTATCTCACCGGGTCGGGGCTGGTGGAATACCGCAAATCCCAGACTGTCTGCGGGCTGGACCTGCCAGCCGGTCTGCTGGACGGGTCGAAGCTGCCAGAGCCGATCTTCACACCGTCCACCAAGGCGGAGATTGGCCAGCACGATGAGAACATCAGTTTCGCGCGGCTCACCGGCATCATCGGGGATGACTTGGCCGACCGGGTGCGCGCCGCCTCATTGGCCGTCTACGCCCAGGCTGAGGCTCTCGCCCGTTCCCGGGGCATCATCCTGGCCGACACCAAATTTGAATTCGGGCTGCGCGACGACGGCACCTTGGTGCTAGCCGACGAAGTGCTCACCCCAGACTCCTCCCGCTTCTGGGACGCCGAACTCTGGCAGCCGGGCGGTGCCCAGCCGAGTTTCGACAAGCAATACGTACGTGACTGGTTGAGCAAGGAGTCCGGTTGGGACAAAGCCTCGGACACCCCACCGCCAGCGCTGCCAGACGCTGTTGTCGCCGCCACCCAAGCCCGCTACCTGGAAGCCTACGAACGGCTCACTGGGGACACTTTGCCGCTCGACTGAATACTCCAGAGGATATAAGCGACGCTCATTCGGACCGAACTTCAGTCCAGACGCTTAGTTTTTAGTTAGCGACAAATAATGTCGATAAAGTTATTTATCTGTTAGTAGATCGATAATCCGGTTGAGGTCGTCCAGCCCGGCGAAATCAACCACGATCCGTCCACGCTTGGCCGAGCCGGAGATTTTCACCCTGGTGTCGAGCGCTTCCGCCAGTTGGGCGGCAATCGCCTCCAATTCGGCTGCTGGGCGCGCAACCATGCGTTGCTGCTTGCGCTTCGACTTGGGGACGCCCAATGTCACCAATTCCTCAGTGGTGCGCACGGAAAGACCCTCGGCGACGATCCTTCCGGCCAGTGTTTCCATCGCTGCGGCGTCGTCCAGGCCCAGCAGCGCGCGGGCATGACCGGCGCTCAACACCCCAGCGGCCACCCGGCGCTGCACCGCGCTTGGCAGCGAGAGCAACCGGATGGTGTTGGAAATCTGTGGCCGGGAACGTTTGATCCGTTGCGCCAATTCGTCTTGGGTGCAGCCGAAATCGGAGAGCATCTGCTGGTAGGCTGCCGCCTCTTCCAGCGGGTTCAACTGCACCCGGTGCAGGTTCTCCAGCAGCGCGTCCCGCAATAGGTCATGGTCTTGGGTGCGCCGGATGATGGCCGGGATGGTCCGCAGGGCGGCGAGTTGAGCCGCGCGGAAACGGCGCTCGCCCATCACCAACTCATACTTCCCCGCCGACAACGGCCTGACGACGACGGGCTGCAGCAGGCCGACCGCCTTGATCGACTCCGCCAATTCATTCAACGAGTCCTCGTCAAAAACCGATCTGGGCTGTTTCGGATTGGGGCTGATCGCGCTCAGCGGGACTTCCTCAAACCGTGCGCCAACTGGAGGTTGAGCCAGGTCACTGGCTTGGGCAAGCTCCGGATCGGTGCGCTGGAGCAGATCGCCCAACCCCCGGCCCAATCCGGTTCGCGGTTTTGCTGCACTCACTGTTGACCTCCGGCTCCACGCAATGCGAGTTCCTCGGCGGCGGCCAGATAGGCCTGCGCGCCCGCTGAGGAGATTTGGTAATTGATGACCGACTGCCCGAAACTCGGAGCCTCCGCGACGCGCACCGAACGCGGGATCGTCGCTTCGAGAGTCTGGTCGGGGAAATATTTCCGCACTTCTGCAGCCACTTCTGCGGAGAGCTTGGTGCGAGAGTCGTACATAGTCAACAGCACGGTGGAAAGCCGCAGTCCGGCGTTCATCGATTTGGTGATCAACTCGATGGTACGCAGCAACTGCGTCACGCCTTCCAGCGCGTAGTACTCACACTGGATCGGAATGAGGATTTCTTTGGCTGCCACCAGCGCATTGACGGTGAGCAGCCCCAACGACGGCGGGCAGTCGATGAGCACATAGTCAGCGGCGGCTTCCGGCAAGAAATTGCGCAGCGCATGAAGCAGTTGGCTCTCCCTGGCCAAGGTGTTGACCAGGCTGATCTCCGCTCCGGCGAGATCGATGGTCGCTGGCAACACCCACAGGTTCGGCGCTTCCGGGGAACGTTGCAACAAGTCGGCGATCAACTCGCCATTGAGCACTTCGTAGGAACCGGCTGAGCCTTCCGGATGCTCCACGCCCAACGCGGTGGACGCGTTCCCTTGCGGGTCGAGGTCGATTACGACTGTGCGCAGGCCGGACTTGGCCAACGCCGTAGCCAGGTTGACTACAGTCGTCGTCTTCCCGACCCCGCCTTTTTGATTGGCGACAACGATAATTCTGGTCTCGTCCGGACGAGGCAGAGTCGGGGTTTCACGTGTAACATCCTCGAAGTCGTCCGGTTCCAGGCTGTCGCTTTCGTCAAATTCCGGTCGGTCGTACGCGATCCTCCGTGGCGTTGCAGCCATGCGCTCACCTCCTAGCCCAGTGTTTCACGTGAAACGCGAATTGGGCTATTTTAATGCGTCCTGTTGGATGGGGTCGGTGCGGATGGTTTGTCTGCTATAGATTCGGCACGTCGGATACGAGTTGTAGAATCACTTCCGGGTCTCGCGGACCACCCACCATCGCCGAGACCAACGCCGCCACCAACTCAACATGAGCTTCTGGCGCCTTACCCAAACGGCGTAAAAGCCGGTTCCGCGAGATAGAACGAACTGCACGGCATAACGCCACCGAATCCAACTCCATTCCAATGCCGACTGGCGCTTTGGGCCTAAGCGGAGAAACAGCCCTGGCAGAGGTATACGGGACCACAATCACCGGCTCATCAGGCGCATCTGTACTGACCCAATCCACTGACAACACCAAGACCGGACGATTCTTACCCAACTCCCCAGACTTCGCTGCACCTAGACCAGCAAGCCAAACCTCGCCCCGCCGAGCTAAGTCATCACTGGATTGCTTCATCGGAAATAGCTTCCCACTCAGCATCTTCGGTATGCGCCGCTGGATTCAGGTTGTCAAGACGTTGCGCTTCCCGCTCAGCAGCAAATGCGCGCTGCCAGATAGCCTCACTGACCACCTTGGTAATCGCAGAGGGAATAGTCAACTTCTCCTGCCGCGCGATCATCTGCAACATATCACGGGTCCGTGCCGGAACCCGTATCGGAACTGTTTGCGTCATGTAAGCATGATACAACTACGCTGATGTAGCACCACAAACAACTATTAAAAATTACCAAACTGTTACGCACGCTCCAGCAGTACGCTTGAAGCGTGGCCAACCTCAAGCCTTCTGGACTATGACAGCCCAAGTGTGTTCGGCTGTGCCTGGAACTGGAAGTTCTCGAATCTCAGCAACCGCGCCGAGTCTGCGCAACGTTCCAGCGGCTGCGGCGGCTTCAGTAGGAGCGGACTCGCCTTTCAACGAGACCAGACTGCCCTGCTCGGCCACCAGCGGCCAGCACCAGGTCAGCAACTTCTCCAGATTTGCCACCGCCC
>JAISCH010000300.1 GCA_031265725.1 Propionibacteriaceae bacterium | reverse complement strand
TAATTCATGCAGAACTGCAAAGTGAGGACGTTGTTGGCTTTGGTCTGCTCCTCGGCCACTTGTAGCTCTTTGATGACCGATTTCCATAGTCGCGGCACTCGTCCGGCCCAACGCACCCGCACTCCGAGCGCGTCCAGATCGTCCCGGCGACGGTGCAGCACATCGCGGTTGAAGCCCATGATCCAACGCACTTCGTCCGGAGAGCGTTTCCAGTTCTCGGTGGAGAAGGCGTAGGCGGACAGATAGCGGACCCCGATCTCGATGGCCCCTTCGATCACATCGAATAGCGAGGCCTCGCCACGGGTGTGACCGTCGGTGCGGGCTAGTCCGCGCTGCTTCGCCCAGCGCCCATTGCCGTCCATCACCACAGCGACATGCTTTGGCACCAGCCCGGAACTGAGTTCTGGTGCGCGCGCGCCCGATGGATGCGGAGTGGGAGGAAGCGGAGTCTTTTTGGCCACCTGTTAAGCCTAGTGCCTGGAATGCCGGTTCTAAGCGACGCGGATTGTGCCACGCTCAGGGCTCGCGTTTGCCAGCAGTGGAGCCTTGACAGATACTGAACGCTTGTTTAATCTAATAAACATGCGTTCAATGCTTGACCCCGATGACCTGACCACTCGGGCCCGTATCCGAAATGCGGCTATTGAATTGATCGGGACGCACGGCTTCCAGCGGACCAGCCTGCGGATGATAGCCAAGGCCGCTGGAGTGAGTCCGGCACTGATCGTCCATCACTTCGGGGATAAGGACGGGTTGCGGGCGGCCTGCAATACGCATGTGGTGGCGATGTTCACCGAGGACGGGGCGGACGAGGCGCTGACGATAGAGTTGATTCAATCCGCCCTGAATGACTTGGACGCATACGGGCCAGCGCTCAACTATCTCGCTCAGCTATTGGCTGACGACTCAGCCGCCGCCGATGAAGTCTTCGATGGGATCTTGAGTGGCACCCTGCGCACGATAAGAGAGCAGGAGGCGGCGGGCATCATCCATCCGCAGAGCGATCCGGCTGGCTCCGCGTTGCTGCTCACCCTATTCGGGTTGGCTCCGCTCGTGCTGGGCCGCCAATTCGCGCGTGCCCTCGGCGCGGAAAAGCTGACTCCGGCAGTGACCGTCCGCATCACCATCCCCATGCTGGAGCTTTTCACACACGGTTTCTATGCCAACGACTCGATCCTGCGGGCAGCCCAGTCCGCGATGGAGCAAATGGAACGACAGAGCGGGGAGTCGCTATGAGTCCGATCATCCAATGCGCGAAGCTGACCAAGCGGTTCGGCAGTCTCACCGCCGTCCGGAGCCTGGATTTGGAGTTGGAACCGGGGACGGTGCTCGGCTTCATCGGGCCGAACGGCGCGGGCAAGAGCACCACGATCCGGATGGTGCTTGGGTTGTCGAATCCCAGTGCCGGGACCGTGCGGCTTTTCGGGGCGGACCCTTTGCGCGAACGACGGGTGCGGGCGAAGGTCGGCTACTCACCGGGGGAGTTGCGGCTGGACGAGCGGTTGACAATTGCCGCGACATTGAAGAGTTGGAGCAGGCTTCGCGGCGGCGTAGATGAGCGGTTCCGGGACGAACTCATCGAACGGCTCGGCGTCCAGGCCGACCGGCAAGTGCGCGGACTCTCCACCGGGAACCGCCGCAAGGTGGCGTTGGTGGGGGCGTTGATGTCCCGGCCCGACCTGCTGGTCCTTGACGAGCCGACGAACGGGCTGGACCCGCTGGTGCAGAACGAGTTCATATCGATCCTCGGGGAGTTGACCGCGCTCGGGACGAGCGTGCTGTTCTCGTCGCACATCCTCTCCGAAGTGGAACGGGTCGCGGACCGCATCGTCGTCATCCGGGGCGGGGTCGTGGTCGCTGACGGGCCGACCGACCAACTTCGCAGGGGTGCCGCCCAGGAGTTCCGGGCTGTCTTCGCCGGAGCCGCACCCCATCCGTCCGTTTTCGCGGAGTTGGCCGGGGCTGGCCCGGTCGATTCGCCACGGCCCCGCGAGCTCCGTATTCAGTGGTCGGGGCCGCCCGGCCCGTTGTTGGCGAGACTCAGTGAGTACGAGTTGGAATCGCTCACCGCGCCCGAGCCGGAGCTTGAAACCGCATTCATGTCTTACTACCGCAACGCGGGAGCTACCACCCCCGCAGCCCCGAGAAGGAGCGCAGAATAATGCTGGAATTGTTGAGACGGGGCTTGGGCGCGCAACGGCGCAGCGCGTTTATCTGGGGCGGTGTCCTCGTCATCCTCACTGTTTCGGTGCTGGCCGCGTGGCCGTCGATGAGCGAGTCGGGATCGCTGGACACACTATTGGGCGGTCTGCCGCCGGAACTGATCTCCGCACTCGGGCTGGAAGACTACGGTTCCCCGATCGGATTCCTCAACGGGAATCTCTACGCGCTCTTTCTGCCACTACTGTTCGCGGCGCTCGGCGTGCTGCACATGAACGCGCTGACCGCCGGGGACGAGGACGCCGGACGGCTGGAATTGCTGCTGGCGCTCCCGGTGAGCAGAGTGGGCGTGTACCTCAGCCGTCTTATCGCGGTGGTGCTGGTGCTGGCGGCGGTAGCCACTGTCGTCGGGGCGATGGTCGGTTTCGGTGGCCCGGCCTTCGAGCTGGACCTCGACGCCGCCGGGGTGGCTGCGGCGACCTTGGGCATCTTCGGGTTGGCGCTGTTCCATACCGCCCTGGCCTTGGCGCTCGCCGGGCTGGGATTGCGCGCCAACGTCGTGCTGGCCGGGTCATTCGCTGTGCTGGCGCTGGGCTACCTGGCCCACTCCATGCTCCCCATGATCGACTCCCTCGACTGGCTCGCCGCCGCCTCGCCGTGGCATTGGGCACTCGCCAGTCAACCCCTCACAAATGGCTTCGACGCGGCAGGCAGCGCAATGCTGATCGGCACCAGCATGGTGCTAGTAGCCGTGGGCCTGCTAGCAATACGCCGCCGCACCATTCGTACAGTCTGATCCTGGGCATCCCAGCGAACCGGAAACCGAATGGTCGCAAGGATCGGTTAGCGCAGGGCTGAATAAAGTTGAGTCGGGTAGGCTCAAGTTCTTGATTTGTTGCTTGTTGTGATGCACACTGGTTGTTAGCACTCGACTAGTGAGAGTGCTAATGAAAGCGTCAGTGAGACTGGGCTGCCGGATATGGTGAGGCTCGGTGCGGCTGGCGGGACACAGGACAAAATAGACAGGAGATTAGCTATGGCACGCGCATTTGATCCGTTCCGTGAGATGGACCGTTGGATTGGGGACTTCTCCCGGACCCCGGCGAGCAATGGTATGCCGATGGACCTCTACCGCGAAGGCGACGCTTTTGTGGCCAAGATCGATCTACCCGGAGTCGATCCGGCGTCTATCGACGTTGATGTTGACGAACGTACCCTGACCGTCCGCGCCGAGCGGGCCGCCATTCCAGCCCAAGACAAGAAATGGCTGGTCCGGGAACGTCCGTCCGGCACCTTCGCTAGGCAATTGACCCTGGGCTACGGAGTCGCCCTCGACAAGATCGAGGCCAGCTACGCCGACGGCGTTTTAGAGCTGACGATTCCAGTGGCTGAGGAGGCCAAGCCGCGCAAGATCGCAGTGACCCACGCCGACACCGCTCAGCAGATCGAGGGTTCAGTCGAATAACATCCGCAGAGGTCGCGCCTTGAGCCAAGCCGCTCATTGGCGCGGCCTCTTACTTTTCACTGCAAGCTAGCCTGGCTGAGTAATACTGGTTGTATTATTGGTGCATGCAAGCTGAAACTGATTACGTCCGGAAGTCGTTCACCATACCGTTTGAGCTATGGACGCAGGTGGAGGGTTTCGCCGGGAGGGGACAGCAGTCGACTTATGTGTCCCAAGCGTTGCGACGCCAGGTCGAGCGGGACAATCTTGCCGCGCTGATTCAGGAGATGGAAGAAGCCAACGGGCCTGTTCCAATGGATGTAGTGGAGAAACGGGCGCGGGAGTTGGCGTGAGCGGACCTACGCTGATCCTTGATTCTGCCGCGTTTTCTTCGATTTCCCGCCAGGAGCCGAGTGGCCAAGTGATTTTGATGGCTGCGTTGGCGAATGATCAACGAGTGGTGGTGCCCACTGTGGTGCTGGCTGAGGTCATGACTGGAAAAGCGAACGATGCCGCCCACTGGCACACTTTGGGCAGATTGGTGGTTTGTGATGCCACCGCACGTATCGCGGCCCGGGCTGGAGCGTTGCGTGAACACGCCGAGTCGGTGCGTCGCAAGAAGCGTGATTTGACAGTGGATGCGATTGTCGCCTCCACAGCTATGGAATATGCTCCCGCAGTGATCCTGACTGCTGATGTTGGTGATATGTCGTTACTGCTATCCAGCCCAGAGATACGAGTCGTCCAAGTGTGAGCCGGACACTCAGCAGATCGAGGGTTCAGTCGAATGAGGCGGGCAAAACTGTTCATGGGTGGCGAGTAGCCCCACATCGTAGAGTTGGGATGGTGCTCAGGCGGTCAGGGCCTTGGAGAGTTTGTTGAACTGGGGCTTGGTGATCCGGAGGGTCATCGCTTGCAGCAGGGCGGGCAACTGTTCCGGGTCGGAGACGCTGGCTATCGGGGAGACCACTTGCGGGGTCTGCCGGAGCCAGGCCAGGGCGACGGTCGCCGGTTCTAGATCATGGGCGTCGGCGATGCTGACCAGGACATCGACCACCCGGAAACCCGCTTCAGTGGCATAGCGCTTTACCCATCCGGCCCGTGGCCCGTGCGGAGGCTCCGCCCGGTCGTATTTCCCGGTGAGGAAGCCGGAGGCGAGCCCGGAATGGGGGACCAGCACCAGCCCGTACTCTGCGGCAGCCTCGGCCAGGCCGCCCTCGAAATCACTGCGGTGGACGAGGTTATGCTCGGATTGCACCGCAACCGGCAGGACGAGGTTGTTGGCCTGGGCGATTCCGCACACCTCGCGCACCCGGTCGGCGCTGAAATTCGACAGGCCGTAGTGCTTGATCAAGCCCTCGGTGATCATCTCGTTGAAAGCGCCCAGCCAATCCTCGGCGGGCACATGTGGATCGTCGGCGTTGGCGTAGTAGAGGTCTATCGTCTCCAGCCCGAGCCGTCGCCGGGAGCCGTCCAGGCAGACTCGCAGATTGGACGGCCGCAGCCCGCGCCGCTGCGGGTGCTTGCCCGCTTTGGTGGCCAGCACGACGTCATGCTTACGGCTGCGCAGCCAGTTGCCGATGATGCGCTCGGACTCACCGCCTGGATGGCCGGGAACCCAGGTGGAATAGGTGTCGGCAGTGTCGATGAAGTTCCCGCCTCCGGCCAGGTAGGCGTCCAAGATCGCCTCGGAGGTGGGTACGTCGGCAGTCCAGCCGAACACGTTCCCGCCCAGGCACAACGGGGACACTCTCAACGTTGAGATGCGCTGCATGATAGTTCCTATCAGTTGCCCAATTTGAAATCCACGGTCATATTCACGGTCAGCTTGCGGGTGGAGGTGAAATCGACCCCGAGGTCAGCGGGTTTGGCCGCGCTCCTTCGCAAAAGTCCGGGAGAATCGTAGAAGACTTGGCCGCCCTCGTCACGCAGCGGCATGGAGACTGAGTCATTAATCCGCTTGATCCCCACGATCTGCTGGCCGGCTGCAGTTGCGATAGCCTCGGCTTTGCGGCGGGCTTTGGCAACAGCGGCCGCAGCGGCGGCGATACTGGCCTCGTGACTCTCGAAGACCCAGTCGAGTGAACGCAGGGTGACATTGGGCTGGTCTGCGATGATGCCGATCACCGTGCCGATTTGAGCGGCGCCTGCGGTGATCCGAAGCTGGAATTCGACCTGCTGATTCTTGGTGAGTTTGCCGGACTCGGTAAGCAGCCGGATTCCCATCACCTGAATGTCCTCATCGACGATACCGGCGGCAAGCAGATCAGTGGAAAGAGTACGCACGTCTGCGGCCCGCTTCACAGCGGCATTGCCGAACACTCTTTCACTGCCCTGTATCGATAAGAGGATACGGGCCTTTGTGGCGGTGATCGCCACATCGTGTTGCACATGGACGCGCAAAATTCCCATTTGATAAGCCTAGCCAGCAGCAAGGCCATGCCGCTAGTGCTCCGGACGTTTGGGTGCCCCGCAGTCGCGCCGATAATCCGCCGTTCCAGCGGGCGGGCGACCTCTTGGCTGGACGGGGCGTGTCTGTCCCCAGCCATCAGACGCGGGGGAGCGACAATTGGGCGATGCCAACCTATCGTGATGAGGCCGTCGTGCTACGCACCCACAAGCTGGGCGAAGCCGACCGGATCGTCACGATGCTCTCCCGTCGCCACGGCAAGATACGCGCGGTGGCCAAAGGGGTGCGACGAACGTCGTCCAAATTCGGCGCCCGGTTGGAACCTTTCAGCCAAGTCGACCTCCAGATCGCCAGCGGGCGCAGCCTGGACACGATCACCCAGGCGATGACGATGCACGCGCCGTTCAATCCCATCGGCGCTGACTACGCTTTCTACACCGCTGGACAGGTGATGGTGGAAACCGCCGACCGTCTGCTGCCCATCGAGGGGGAACCCGCTCTGCAGCAGTACTTGTTGCTGGCCGGGGCGCTGAAAGCGATGGTGAACGGCACCACGGACGGGAAACGCCCGCCCAGCATGATCATGGACTCCTATCTGCTGCGCGCGGTGGCCACCGCCGGTTACGCCCCAGTGCTGGACAAATGCGCCCGTTGCGGGACGTTGGGGTCGCACGACCGATTCTCGGTGTCAGCCGGGGGCGTGGTCTGCGCTGCTTGCCGGGAAGTGGGCGCGGTGCGGGTCTCGGCTGCGGTGCTCAGCCATCTGACCGCTCTTTTGACTGGTGACTGGCCAGCCACTCGGGCCGTAACAGCAGCCACCGCCCAGGCGGCGAGCGGCGTGATCGCGGCATTCGCCTCATGGCATATCGAGCGGACGATCCGGTCCCTTGAAATGGTCGATCGATCCGGGAGTGGCTTCGTGGAGAAATTCCCGCTGGATGGAACTTCCGGTCAGCGCTCGTCGCAAACTGGTGATCCACGATAATCTTGGAGTAAGAGGTCGCGCCAATAGGTCGCTTAACCAGCTACCTATTGGCGCGATCTCTAAGTGAGTGGAGTCTGAAGGGGAAAGATATGAGTTCGTCCAGCAGTGAATCCGGGCCGCTGCGCGTGTTGGTGGCTGAAGATGAGGCGTTGATCCGCCTCGATTTGGTTGAGCTTTTGACCAGCGAGGGTTATCAGGTTGTAGCTGAGGCCGCCGATGGCGAGGAAGCGTTGGCGCTGGCCCGTGAATTGAAACCCGATCTAGTGGTCATGGATGTCAAGATGCCCAAGATGGATGGCATCACAGCCGCTGCGTCGATAGCGGAGGAGCGGATCGCTCCAGTGGTCATGCTGACAGCGTTCAGCCAACGCGAATTGGTCGAGCGGGCGCGCGATGCCGGAGCTATGGCGTATGTGGTCAAGCCGTTTGACGTCTCCGACGTGATCCCGGCCATCGAGCTAGCGGTGGGACGCTTCGCGGAGATTCGCGCTGTCGAGGCTGAGGTCGCCGATCTGGAGGAACGTTTCGCCTCGCGCAAAGCGGTCGACCAGGCCAAGGGCCTGTTGCAGGAGCGGCTGGGCATCAGCGAGCCAGAGGCGTTCCGCTGGATTCAGAAGACGGCGATGGATATGCGTAAATCTATGCGCGAGGTGGCCGAGGGGGTCATCGGCTACTCCAAGACCGCGAAAAAGGGCAAGGCATAGATGACTGCCGATTTGGCGGCGGACAGCGAACTGGATTCCAAGCTGGGCTTGGAATTGATCGAGGTCTCTGCGGTCAAGTCAGTCGGACGTTATCCGGTGGCGGGCAACACCCAGCCAGCCGGGCTCTGGCACGGCGGCGCATCCGGCGTGGCCGTCGAGACGATGGCTTCCCTCTGTGCGCTGGCTGAGGTCGGTGACGGTGGAAAGGCTGTCGGCGTTGAGCTAAATGTCTCGCATCTCCAGCCCGCTGACTCAGGTTGGGTGGTCGCCACGGCTGAAGCCCTGCGGATCGGACGCTCCCTGGCCAGCTATGAGGTACGCCTCACCAACGGTGACACGTTGATCGGCGTCGGTCGGGTGACGTTACGGCTGATCCGCGCCGAGTCTTGAGAATGAACGATCAAGTGAATGAGACTCTGCAAGAGTCGGTAGTCACGATTGAGGCGAAGCTGGCAAGCGCTCGCGTTTGTCAGTGAGCTGATTGAGTGAATGATGCTCTGCAAGAGCAGATAGGCTCATCTCGTGACCGATCAACCCACACTCATGCTCATCGATGGCCACTCAGTCGCCTTCCGGGCGTTCTATGGCCTTCCGGTGGAGAATTTCGCCACCGCCACCGGACAGCACACCAATGCGGTCTATGGCTTCACCTCGATGTTGATCAGCCTGCTCGACGCGGAGCGGCCCACCCATCTCGCGGTGGCTTTCGATGTGTCTAGGCACACTTTCCGCACCGACGCCTACGCCGATTACAAAGCGACTCGCGGAGCGACCCCGCCGGAATTCATCGGTCAGGTGGAGTTGATCAAAGAGGTGCTGGACGCGCTGAACATCGTCCATGTCGAAGAGGCCAATTTTGAGGCCGACGACATAATCGCCACTTTGTCGCTGACCGGCGCGCAGGCGGGAGTGAAGGTAGTCATCGTCACCGGGGACCGCGACACCTTGCAGTTGGTGGACGACGACGTGACCGTGCTCTATCCGCGCAAGGGGGTCTCCGACCTGTTGCGGCTCGATCCGGCCGCCGTGGCGGAGCGCTATCTGGTCGCGCCGAAGAGCTATCCAGATTTGGCGGCGCTGGTCGGGGAAGCTTCGGACAATCTGCCCGGAGTGCCTGGCGTCGGCCCGAAGACGGCGGCGAAGTGGCTGGCGGCCTATGGAAATCTGGAGAATCTGCTCAACCATGCCGATGAGTTGACCGGCAAGGCCGGTGAGTCGTTGCGGGAGCATATCGCCGACGTGAAACGCAACCGCGAGTTGAACACGCTGGTGCGCGATATGGACTTGGCGGTGAGCGTCCCGCAGCTTGAGCGCAGGCCCTTCGACCGAGAGGCTGTCCACACCGTCTTCGACGCCCTCGAATTCCGCACCCTGCGCGAACGCCTGCTTGCCACCTTGCCGGGCGACGAGACTGAATTGGATGAAGGCTTCGACATTGAGGGCGTGCGGCTCGCTGACGGCGAATTGGCTGGCTGGCTGGCTGCCCACGCCGATGGCGTAACTGGGGTGGATGTGACCGGATACTGGAAAGGCGGGGCCGGGGATATCGAGGCTATCGCGCTGGCCAGCGCTGCTGGTGCCGGTTGCTGGTTCGATGTAACCGAATTGCTGCCCGCTGACGAGCGGGCACTGGCAGCTTGGCTGGCCGATCCGGATCGTCCCAAAGCTCTGCATGACGCCAAACCGCCGTTGCTGGCCGCGTGGGAGCGGGGCTGGGAGTTGGACGGCATCGTCTCCGACACCAAGCTGGCCGCCTATCTGCTCCGTCCGGATCAGCGCTCCTACGATTTGGGCGATCTCGTCGTCCGTCATCTGAACCGGGAATTGACGCAAAATAATTCCGTCGGCTCCGACGCCGATCAGGCGGCCTTCGTCTTCGATGAGAGCGGGGCCGGGCAGGACGCGATGGTACGGGCGCGCGCCGTCATTGACCTGGCGAAGGCTTTGGAGGAGGAACTGTCCAGCCACGGCGGGGCGAATCTGCTGCACGAGGTCGAGTTGCCGCTGGCCAGGCGGTTGGCGCAGATGGAACGCGCCGGGGTGGCGGTGGACATCGCCGGATTGGAGCGGCTGCGCACCGATTTCGACATCGCAGTGAGTCAGGCGGAGGCCGCAGCCTTCGCGGTGCTCGGCCATTCAGTCAATCTCGCCTCTCCGAAACAGTTGCAGGCGGTGATCTTCGATGAATTGCAGATGCCGAAGACCAGGCGCACCCAGACCGGCTACACCACCGACGCCGAGGCTTTGGAAGGGCTGTTCGCGGCGACGGAGCATCCATTCCTGGCAGATTTGCTGCGCTACCGGGACAACATCAAATTGCGGCAGAGCGTCGAGGGCTTGCTGAAGACGGTGGGCAGCGACGGCCGGATACACACCACCTACCAGCAGACCATCGCCGCCACCGGGCGGCTGTCCAGCGTCGAGCCGAATCTGCAGAACATCCCGATCCGCAACGAGGCCGGCCGGAGAATCCGGGACGCTTTTGTGGTGGGCGCGGGGTACGAGACGTTATTCACCGCCGACTACTCGCAGATCGAGATGCGGATCATGGCCCATGTCAGCGAGGACGCGGGGCTGATCGAGGCGTTCAATTCCGGTGAGGACTTCCACACCATGATGGCTTCTAGGGTATTCAACGTCGGCGCAGACTCGGTGAATCCGGCGCAGCGCGCCAAGATCAAAGCGATGAATTACGGTCTGGCCTATGGGCTGTCCGCTTACGGGCTCTCGCAGCAGCTCAAGATCGAGGTGTCCGAGGCGAGGGGCTTGATGGACGAGTACTTCGAGCGTTTCGGCCATGTGCGTGACTATCTGCACGACGTCGTCGCCCAGGCCCGGCGGACCGGCTACACCGAGACCCTGTTGGGGAGACGGCGTTATCTGCCCGACCTGAACTCGTCCAACCGGCAGCGCCGGGAGATGGCCGAACGGGCGGCGCTGAACGCGCCCATCCAAGGCTCGGCAGCGGACATTATCAAGATGGCGATGCTAGAGGTGGCGGACGCGTTGGAAGCCGCTGGGATGCGCAGCCGGATGCTTTTGCAAGTCCACGACGAGTTGGTCTTCGAAGCGGCTTCCGGAGAGGTCGAACAGCTTGAGGCTTTGGTGCGGGACAAGATGGGCCACGCCGTCGATCTGGCCGTTCCACTCGAAGTGTCGGTCGGAGTGGGAAAGAGTTGGAACGCGGCCGGTCACTAGAGCGGCCCGGACGTAACGATTGCATATCAATTCTCTTGTCACAGCTTGGTGAGCCGCATTGGCGTTTGACCCTGGTTGAGAACGCTGGTTACGCTGGCTGTTGCGCTTTTTCTTGCCGGGCCTCGGACCAAGTGGGCTCGTTACGCTGTTAACGCAGCAGGGGAATCGCGCGATAAGTACTACAAAAATATCGGAGTCTGGAACTACATGACCTCCTCTCTTGAGGCATCTAGCGTCGCAGTAGATGATCTCGGTTCGCCAGAAGCATTTCTGGAAGCTGTCGATGCGACAATCAAGTATTTCAATGACGGTGACATCGTCTCAGGTGTCGTCGTCAAAGTGGACCGTGACGAAGTTCTTCTCGACATCGGCTACAAGACCGAAGGCGTAATCCCTTCCAAAGAGCTATCCATCAAGCATGACGTTGACCCATTCGATGTGGTCAAAGTGGGCGA
Source organism: Propionibacteriaceae bacterium (assembly GCA_031265725.1). Classification (GTDB taxonomy): domain Bacteria; phylum Actinomycetota; class Actinomycetes; order Propionibacteriales; family Propionibacteriaceae; genus Propionicimonas. Next base: position 1,263 of record JAISCH010000300.1, on the reverse strand, counting down.
TGTCGTTGAGGCGCTCGTCCAGCAGAAGGAAGACAAAGAGGGACGGCTGATCCTTTCCAAGAAGCGGGCCCAATATGAGCGCGCTTGGGGGACCATCGAGAAGATCAAGGAAGAAGACGGCGTTGTCGTCGGGAAGATCATCGAGGTCGTCAAGGGCGGCCTGATCGTTGATATCGGTCTGCGTGGCTTCCTTCCCGCGTCATTGGTGGAGATGCGCCGGGTGCGCGATCTGCAGCCATATGTCGGCGCTGAGCTTGAGGCCAAGATCATCGAGTTGGACAAGAACCGCAACAACGTCGTCCTTTCCCGGCGCGCTTGGTTGGAGCAGACTCAGTCCGAGGTGCGGACCACCTTCCTCAACCAGTTGGCCAAGGGCCAGATTCGCAAGGGCGTGGTCTCGTCCATTGTGAACTTCGGCGCGTTCGTCGATCTGGGTGGAGTGGACGGTCTGGTACACGTCTCCGAGTTGAGTTGGAAGCACATCGACCATCCCTCTGAGGTGGTCGAGGTCGGTGATGAGGTCACTGTCGAGGTGCTGAGTGTGGAGATGGACCGGGAACGGGTGTCGCTCTCGCTGAAAGCCACTCAGGAAGACCCCTGGCAGACCTTCGCCCGCACTCATCAGATCGCCCAGATCGTTCCGGGAGAGGTTACCAAGCTGGTGCCCTTCGGCGCGTTCGTCCGGGTCGAGGAGGGGATCGAGGGCCTGGTGCACGTCTCCGAATTGGCCGAGCGCCATGTTGAGATTCCTGAGCAGGTCGTCGCCGTCGGCGATGAGGTCATGGTCAAGATCATCGATATCGACCTGGAGCGGCGTCGAATCTCGCTGTCGCTCAAGCAGGCGAATGAGGGCGTGGACGTGGCCGCCGAAGACTTCAACCCAGTTGAATTCGGCATGTCCGAGTCCTATGACGACGAGGGCAACTACATCTATCCCGAGGGCTTCGACCCGGAGACCCAGGAATGGAAGACCGGTTACGAGGAGCAGAAGGAGACCTACGAACGCGAATGGGCAGAGGCTTATGCGCGTTGGATCGCCCTCAAGCAGCAGGCTGAGGAGGCCAAGGCCGCCGACACCCAGGCCATCATTGAAGAGGCGAATGAAGCCGCCTATTCGGCCGTTGACGAAGCTGCTCCCGAGGAAGGCTCGCTAGCTTCTGACGAGGCGCTGCAAGCGCTGCGGGAGAAGCTCACCGGAGCTGGAGAATAGTCCTGTCAGTTGACGCCGGAGTCGGGTGAGGTTTTGCCTGCTCCGGCGTCAAC
>JAISCH010000258.1 GCA_031265725.1 Propionibacteriaceae bacterium | reverse complement strand
GCCACCCCGGAGTGCTCAGTTGCCGAGATTCCACTGAGCTGGGACGACTCCGGTCATTCGAGCCGCTGCATCAAGGCTGGAAAGCTGCTTGAGGAGGCGGTCTCATGAGCGAGCCGCTCGTTGTCGTTGACGACCTCGTCGTGGAATACCGCCGTGGGCACCGCCTGCCTCCGGTGCGTGCGACGGATCATGTCTCGCTGACTATAGCTGCCGGAGAGACCCTCGGCCTGGTCGGTGAATCAGGTTCCGGCAAGTCCACCTTCGGTGACGCCATCTTGGGTTTCGCCCCGGTAGTGGGCGGCTCGATCACCTTCCGGGGTGAGGACATACTCCATGCGACTCCGGCCCGGAGGCGGCAGCTCACCCGTGATATCCAAGTCATCTTCCAGAACCCCTACGGATCGCTCAACCCGTCCAAAACCATCGGTGACACCCTCACTGAGCCGCTGCGCTATCACGGCATCGCCGACCGTCGCGCCGCGCTGGTGAAGGCAGCCGACTGGCTCGATCTGGTCGGCATGGACGAAACTGCCCTGCACAGGTACCCGACCGATTTCTCTGGCGGGCAGCGGCAACGCATCGCGGTGGCAAGGGCACTGATCTTAGAGCCGCAACTCGTCATCTGTGACGAGGCAGTCTCCGCCCTCGACCTGTCCATCCAGGCGCAGGTGCTGAATCTGCTCACCGACCTCAAGCAGCGCCTCGGCGTGACCTACCTTTTCATCACCCATGACATAGCCGTCGTCAACTACATGTCCGACCGCATCGCCGTGCTCCATAACGGCAAGCTAGTCGAATTAGGCGACGCCGAAGCTGTCGCGGCCCACCCGAGCGACCCCTACACCCGCGCGCTGATCGCGGCGGCCCCACTGCCGGACCCGGTTGAGCAGCGCCAGCGCAGAGAGCGGAGAGCCGACGTGTGATCACCCCCGCGACCACTCCGACACCTCCAGACGGTTGGGATCCCGACGTTCGCGCCTGGGTTGACCGAGGACTGGAACTAGCCGCCCGGCAACAGGGCGCGGCGCTCCAGGGATTGCCGCTGGACGAGCGCGAAGCGGCATTCCCGGGATTGACTCCAGCCGGGCGCGAAGCGGCCCGGCAGTTGTCGGACACGCTGTTCGCGGAGTTCGGCGCGCCCGGCGATCCCGCTGTCACCAAGACGGAGCTCGCCATCCCCGGTCCAGCGGGTCCACGCCGGGCACACCTGTACCGGCCATCCGGCGCAGATGGTGTTCCGCTACCTGCAGTCTTAGAACTTCACGGCGGTGGCTGGTGCATCGGCAGTATCGATGAATTGATAGACGACTCGCTGTGCCGGTGGCGGGCGTCCGAGGCCGGTTGCGTGGTCGTTGACCTCGACTATCGGCTGGCACCCGAACACCGGTTTCCCGCTGGGCTGGAGGACGCCTACGCGGCCCTCGTCCACCTCGCCACCCATGCCGCCGAACTGGGCATCGACCCGGCGCGGATCGCCGTCAACGGATCGTCCGCTGGCGGCAACCTCAGCGCCGCGCTCTGCCTGCTGAGCCGGGACCGGGGTGGGCCTGCCATCGTCGGCCAGGTGCTCGAAGTGCCAGCGACCGACCTCGCCGACGAGTCGGCCTGGACTCAGGTCTCGCCGGACAACTCCAACGGCATCGGCACGACGGCCGGGATCGTTGAGACGTATCTGCAGGGCCACGACCCGAGCGACCCCTACGCCTCCCCCTTGCACGCTGGCGACCTCACCGGTTTACCACCGGCACACATCATCACTGCGGAGGTCGACCCGCTCTATCCGCAGGGGCTAGCCTATGCGGCAAGGCTTCGACAAGCAGGAGTAGCGGTGACGGCAACTTGGCATTGGGGCGAACTCCACGGCTCTGCCGGAGTGATCGGACGCTTCCGTGGTGCCCGGCTGTGGCAGGCGGAAGTCGTCGCCGCGCTCCGCGACCTATTCCAGGAGCGTTGATCGCATGTCAAACACGATTGAGGCGAGGCTGGCAAGCGCAGAGCGTTTGTCAGTGAGCCGATTGAAGGGTAAGTCGACTCCGCAAGAGTCGACAGTCACCGGTACCGCGTCCCCGCCCTTCGGGATGATCCGCGAATGGGCGGATTCGATCTCGGCACGGCTACCGGCCTTCGCCGCGCAAGTCGCGGTGATCCATCACGGCGACCTGGTTGTCGACCTGGCCATCGGAGACGACGCTGACGGCGTGACCGGCGTCTATTCGTCTTCCAAGGGCGTGTCCGCGCTGGTGATTGCTCTGCTTGTCCAAGGTGGCCTGCTCGACTTGGATGCACCCGTCGCCCGCTACTGGCCCGAGTTTGCCCAGGCTGGGAAGCAGGATGTGCTCGTTAGGCAATTGCTGTCCCACCAGGGGGGACTCCCCGGCGTGCCGGGCGGTTTCACCGACGACGAACTGACTCACTCTGAGTTGGCGGCAGAGCGCTTGGCTGCGGCTACTCCGTCCTGGAGGCCCGGAGCGATGTTCGGCTACCACGGCATCACCATCGGGGTCTTCATGGAGGAGTTCGTGCGTCGGATCACCGGCACGACTTTGCAAGCGCTCTACGCTGCTGAGCTTCGGGAACCCTACGGCATCGACTTCTTCCTCGGCCTTCCCGAGTCTGCCGATGCCCGTTACCGGCCACTGCGCCCACCGGTCGAAGCCCCGGACCCCGCCGAGTTGGAGCGCCTGCAACTGCCCGACGACTCGTTCAACCTCGGCGTCTTCGCACCCGACCCGGACGGCGTGACGGCCTGGGACCGTGCGCCATTGCCCAATCAGCCCCACATTCGCCGCGCTGGTTGGGCCGCAGCCGGTGGTACCGGATCAGCTCGCGGTCTCGCCCGCGCGTATGCGGTGGCGTATGGCGGAGCAGATGGTTCGCCAGCCCTGATCAGCCCCGCCACCCGTGCGGCGCTGGCCCAGGAGCAGGTATTCGGCACCGACCGGGTGCTCAACCGCACGATGGCGTTCGGCATCGTCTATGAGAAGTCCCATCCCGGATTCGACTTCGGCTCCCACCTCGCCCTCGGGCACGATGGAGCAGGCGGCGCACTGGGATATTACGATCCGCACTATGACGTTGCAGTCGGCTACATTCCGCAGCAACTAGACGTTCCGACCGGGAAACTGCCGCATGCCTTCCGGCTTAGCCGCCTCGTCCGCGACGCTCTGAAAGGCTGAACCATCATGCCGTCCATCGATCTCCCGCTCGAACAACTGCGCTCCTTCAAACCTCCGGTCGATGAGCCAGCCGATTTCGACAACTTCTGGATGGAGACCCTTGCTGCCGCCCGGGCGCAGGCCCAGCCTGCAGCGTTCACCCCGGTAGACACCGGCCTCGCACTGATGGACGTCTTCGACGTGCGCTTCTCCGGTTTCGGTGGGGAGCGGATCGCCGGATGGCTCATCCTGCCCAAAGGCATCGACCAGCCACTGCCTGCCGTGGTCAGCTATCTCGGTTACGGTGCCGGGCGCGGTTTCGGTTTTGAACGCATCGAGTGGGCGGCGGTCGGATACGCCCAGTTCGTCATGGACAACCGGGGTATGGGTGCCAGCCTCAACGGCTCCGGCGACACTTCCGACACCGCCGCGTCTGTCGGTCCGCAAGCGCCGGGTTATTCGACCAGGGGACTGCTCGATCCGCACAGTTACGTCATCCGCCGCCTCTACACTGACGGGGTGCTCGCGGTGGACGCCATCGCCAGCCATCCAGCCGTGGACGCCACCCGGATCGCTGTCGCCGGACTGTCGCTGGGCGGCGGAACGGCACTCGCCGTCGCCTCCCTGCGCGACGATCTTGCCGCCGCGCTCATCGATGCCCCGGCGTTGTGCTGCCCACGCCGGGCGCTGCAAGTAGTCGAAGGCAATACCTACAAGGAGATTTGGTGGTTCTTGCGGACCAATCGGGATCGCATTGACGAGGTGTTCCGCACCCTCTCCTATGTGGACGGCGCCAATTTCGCCACCCGTGCTCGCACCCCGGCGTTCTTCTCGACCGGTTTGATGGACCCCATCGTGCCGCCGTCGAGTGTGTTCGGTGCCTATAACCGTTACGCCGGGCCGAAACGGATGCGGGCCTGGGAGTTCAACCAGCACGAAGCCGGAGGTGCCCACCAATTCGCCCTCCAACTCGGCTACCTCCGCAATATCTTCGGTCCCTGAAGAGGTCCGCAATGTCAGTCTCAACTCACGGCCTCAGTCATCAACACCCAACTCGCAAAGGAGCACTAAATGTCCATTGATCCGCAGATTCTCGCCCTGATGGCTCAGCTCATCCCCACCCAAGCTCCCTGGCTTGACCCCAGTTGTCCGGCCCCGGTCGCCGAGCGCCGGGCGCGGATGGCTGACCTGCAGCGTGAGCACCTTGAACCACTCGGCTACCGGGCCTACCCGGAGTTGGATGAGCGCGACGAGTACCTGACTGGAGACGGCGACCCGATTCACGTCCGCATCTTCACCCCTCCCACGCCCGCTCCCCGTCCGGGCTATCTGTTCTTCTTCGGTGGTGGCTTCTGGCAACGTTCGTTCGACGGTCCCGACATTGTGGACGCCTGTCGCCGGGCAGCAGCCGAGGCTGGGGTCACCGTCGTCCAACTCGACTATCCGCTCGCCCCCGAGCATCCCTATCCCGCCGCAGTTGAAGCAGGTTTCCAGACCCTCACCTGGATGGCCGAAAACGCCGCCGCTCTCGGCATCGATCCGGATCGGCTGGCAGTGGGCGGCCAGTCATCGGGTGGCAACCTCGCCGCCGCCACCGCGCTCTATGCCCGCGACCACGGCGGTCCCGCGCTCAAGTTACAAATCCTTGAGGTACCCGCCCTCGACCTGACCGGAGGCCATCTGGCAGCCATCCCCGGTCAAACCACAGACAGCCCCGGTCCCCAGTTGGCCGAGTTCATGGAGTTGTTGTCCCTGTACGGAGTCACCGAACTGACCAGCGACCCCTACGTCTCCCCACTGCTGGCCCCAGACCACGCCGGACTCCCGCCCGCCCTAATCCTCGCCGCCGAGTTCGATCCCTTGCGCGGCGACGCCGAAGCCTACGCCGAAACCTTGCGCAATGCCGGAGTCCCAGTAACCC
>JAISCH010000238.1 GCA_031265725.1 Propionibacteriaceae bacterium | reverse complement strand
GTGGGGATCAGATGGTCGGCCAATTCAAAAGAGGGACGCGGATGCAGATGCGACTGCGGCATGGTCGCCTGTTCCACCGCCGAAGCCAGTTGCGGGTCGCTCATCCAACCGCCCCTTCCATCTGCAGCTCGATCAATCGGTTCAACTCCAAGGCGTACTCCATCGGAAGTTCCCGGGCAATCGGTTCGACAAAACCACGGACGATCATAGCCATCGCCTCGTCCTCCCCCATCCCACGGCTCATCAGATAGAAGAGCTGGTCCGCGCTGACTTTGGAGACCGTCGCCTCATGGGCCATCGACACGTCGTCCTCGCGCACATCGACGTAGGGATAGGTGTCGGAACGGGAGACCTGATCGACCAGCAACGCGTCGCATTTCACACTGGATGCCGAATGGTGGGCGCCGTCCTTTACGTGGACCAGCCCGCGATAGGAGGAGCGCCCGCCGCCCATCGCCACCGACTTGGACACGATGGAACTCGAGGTGTGCGGGGCCAGATGGACCATCTTCGAGCCGGCATCCTGGTGCTGGCCAGCACTGGCGAAAGCGATCGACAGCGTCTCACCGCGAGCATGCTCTCCGAGCAGATAGACAGCCGGGTACTTCATCGTCACCTTGGAGCCGATATTCCCGTCGATCCATTCCATCGTCGCCCCCTCGGCACAAGTGGCCCGCTTGGTGACCAGGTTGTAGACGTTGGTGGACCAGTTCTGGATCGTGGTGTAGCGCACCCGGGCGTTCTTTTTGACGATGATCTCCACCACCGCCGAGTGCAGTGAGTCGGATTTGTAGATGGGAGCTGTGCAGCCCTCCACATAATGTACGTAGCTGCCCTCGTCAGCGATGATGAGCGTGCGCTCGAATTGGCCCATATTCTCGGTGTTGATCCGGAAATAGGCTTGCAGCGGGATCGACACATGCACCCCCTTGGGCACATAGACGAAAGAGCCGCCAGACCACACCGCAGTGTTGAGCGCGGAGAATTTGTTGTCCCCCACCGGGATCACTGAGGTGAAGTATTCCTCGAAAATCTCTGGATATTCCTTCAGGCCGGTGTCCGTGTCGAGGAAGATCACCCCCTGGCGTTCCAATTCCTCGTTGATCTTGTGGTAGACCACCTCGGACTCGTACTGGGCGGCCACCCCGGCCACCAGCCGGGCCTTCTCCGCCTCCGGGATGCCGAGCCGATCGTAGGTGTTCTTGATGTCCTCGGGCAGGTCCTCCCAGGATTGCGCCTGCTTCTCGGTGGACCGCACGTAATATTTGATCTCGTCGAATTTGATCTCGTCGAGATTCGCGCCCCAGGTCGGCATCGGCTTGCGCTCGAACATCCCCAACGCCTTCAACCGCAACTCCAGCATCCATTCCGGCTCTTCCTTCAGCGCCGAGATGTGCCGGACGACTCCCTCATCCAGGCCGCGCCGGGCGTCCGCCCCGGCCTGGTCAGAATCGTGCCAGCCATACTGGTAGGAACCCAACGCTGCCAGATGCTCGTCCTGGGTCGCCCCGAGTCCAGGCGCTTGGACAAGCGGCTGTTCCGGGTCGACCTCCGCAGACCCCGACGATTGACCTTGTGTTGGATGAGGTGTTGTCATCTACCGACCTTTCCTTCCTTGTTCTCGGCCTCGACCGCCCTGGGGATATGCGTGGTGCAAACCCCGTCCCCATGCGCGATTGTGGCCAACCGCTGCACATGGGAATCGAGCAGCCTGGCGAATACTTGCGTCTCCGCCTCGCACAACTGGGGGAACTCGGCCGCGACATGGGCGACCGGACAGTGATATTGGCACAATTGGACGCCGCTCGCCACCGGCTGCAACGAGGCCACGAAGCCTTCCAAGGTCAGCGCCTCAACGAGCGCCTGGGCGGCACTGGAGCATCCCGAGCGGATCGCCCCGAAATGCGACTCCACCTCGCCGGTCACCAAGTCAGCGAATCGTTTGACCGCCTCCGGCCCCGCGACCTGCTTGAGATAGTCCAAGGCCTGAATCGCCAACTCGTCATAGGCTTGGTAGAACTGCGAACGTCCCAGGTCGGTGAGTTCGAAAACTTTGGACGGCCTCCCCCGTCCCCGCGGACCATAGACCCGTTTGTCCCTGCTGGAGAGCTGCCCCTGCTCGATGAGCACCAGGAGGTGTCGCCGGATCGCGGCCGGTGTCAATTGCAACCGCTCGGCCAGCTCATTCGCGGTGGAAGCGCCGTACTGCAGAATGGAAAGCGTCACCCGCCCTCGGGTAGACACATCCGACTCAGCTATCAGCGGTTCGTCCAAGACGCTCGCAGCCAAGGCAGATGGGTTTTTCACAACGTTTAGCTTATCAAAATAGCCCCTTGGCTACGAACCGGCACGTTCAACTCCGCAGTTTCTTCGGCCAACACCCTCTTTCGGCCATACTTCTTAATCGGCCATACTCCTTAATGAGAATCTTCAAACACCAAGACCAATCAGCGAAATGTGCTAGCTTGACTCCCAATGAAGTCGTAACCTAGCCTCCGGACTGCGCATCATTGCTTACAGTGCAGCTACGGGAATACGGATAAAAGGAATAACTGTGACTACTCGACCCGAAAAACGCCGCTGGCAACAGGCCAGCCTGATCGGGATGTTTGGGCTGATGGCCCTGCTCCTATCAGCTTGTTCCGGCGGTGGCGAAACACCCACTGACCGCCCCGAGCACATCTCTGAGGTGAATCTCCCGATTCCCGAGGAATTGCTCACCGTCAGTTTCTTCGGCGGCAGCCTCACCGGCTTGCACCTGCTGATCATCGGTATGGTGATCTGCCTGGCTGGCTTCGCCTTCGGCGTGGTCAGCTACCTCAAGCTGCAGAAGCTTCCAGTCCATCGCTCGATGAAAGAGATCTCCGACCTCATCTACGAGACCTGCAAGGCATACCTTGTCCAGCAGGGCAAGTTCTTGCTCATCCTCTTTGCCTTCATCGGCGCGGTGATTGCCATCTACTTCGGCTTCCTCGAGCAGCTCGGTTGGGGCCGGGTGCTCATCGTGCTGCTGTTCTCCGTCGTTGGCATGGCCGGTTCCTACGGCATCGCCTGGTACGGCATCAGGTTGAACACCTTCGCCAATTCCCGTACCGCCCATGCGGCGTTGCCGGGCAAGCCCTATTCGGTGTCGGTGATCCCGCTGCGCTCCGGGATGAGCATCGGCATGGTGCTGATCTCCACTGAGCTGATCATGATGCTGATCATCCTCTCCTTCCTGCCGCGCGAGATCGCCGGCTCCTGCTTTATCGGCTTCGCCATCGGTGAGTCGCTGGGCGCTTCCGCACTGCGTATCGCTGGCGGCATCTTCACCAAGATCGCCGATGTCGGCTCCGACCTGATGAAGATCATCTTCAAGATCGGCGAGGACGACCCGCGCAACCCCGGCACCATCGCTGACTGCACCGGCGACAACGCTGGCGACTCGGTTGGCCCGTCCGCTGACGGTTTCGAGACCTATGGCGTGACTGGCGTAGCGCTGGTCACCTTCATCCTGCTTGCTGTCCCGGACACCACCACCCAGGCGAACCTGCTGATCTGGATCTTCTTCATCCGCGCCATCATGCTGGTTGCCTCTGGTATCTCCTACGCGGTAAATACGCTGATCATGAAGTCCAAGTTCAGCGATGCCGAGGAGATGGAATTCGAGACCCCGCTGACCGCGCTGGTCTGGATCACCTCCATTGTCTCCATCGTGCTGACCTTCATCATCTCGGCGCTGCTGATCCCGAACGTGGCCGGAAACCCGAACCTGTGGTGGCAGCTCTCGCTGATCATCTCCTTTGGCACTCTGGCTGGGGCCATCATCCCCGAATTGGTCAAGGTCTTCACCGGCGTCAAAGCGAAGCACGTCGAAGAGGTAGTGAAGTCGGCCAAGGAAGGCGGGGCATCGCTGGATATCCTCTCCGGCCTGGTCTCCGGTAACTTCTCCGCTTACTGGATCGGCTTCGCCATCATCGCGCTGATGGGCGGCTCGTACATCGTCTCGTTGTCCATCCCGGATTCGGTGATGCTGGCACCGTCGGTGTTCGCTCTCGGCCTGGTCGCCTTCGGCTTCCTGGGCATGGGCCCGGTCACTATCGCGGTCGACTCCTACGGCCCGGTCACCGACAACGCTCAATCCGTTTACGAATTGAGCCGGATCGAGTCCGTTCCTGACATCTCCAACGAGTTGAAGAACGACTTCGGCATCGAGCCGCGTTGGGATCGCGCCAAGTACCTGCTCGAAGCTGGCGACGGCGCGGGCAACACCTTCAAGGCGACCGCCAAGCCAGTGCTGATCGGCACCGCTGCTGTGGGCGCGACCACGATGATCTTCTCGATCATTGTCGCGCTGACTGACAAGCTCAATCCAGAGTTGGTGAGCAACCTCTCGCTGTTGCACACTCCGTTCCTGCTCGGCCTGCTCACCGGTGGCGCCATCATCTACTGGTTCTCCGGCGCGTCAATGCAGGCGGTCACCACCGGTGCTTTCCGGGCGGTGGAGTACATCAAGAACCACATCAAGTTGGACACCACCTCGGAGAAAGCCTCCGTCGAG
>JAISCH010000052.1 GCA_031265725.1 Propionibacteriaceae bacterium | reverse complement strand
AGAGCGCTAATTCGTGCCCTGGCTGGCACCGGCGAAGTGGAAGGTGGCTTTGCTGGACTCGGCTTTGGGCTGTGGCCAGCGTTGGGTGACGACTTTGGCCTCGGTGAAGAATTTCACTCCTTCGGGGCCGTAGATGTGCGATTCTCCGAAGAATGAGTCCTGCCAGCCGCCGAAGGAATGGTAGGCGACCGGGACGGGGATCGGCACGTTGACCCCGATCATCCCGACTGGGATGGCTCGCATGAAGCGGCGGGCGGACTCCCCGGAGGAAGTGAAGATCGCCGCGCCGTTGCCGTAGGGATTGTTCCGGATCAACTCGATGCCCTCGTCCAGATTCTTGATCCGCAGCACGACCAGCACCGGGCCGAAAATCTCTTCGACATAGGCCCGCATGTCCAAAGTGACTTCATCCAGGATGGTCGGGCCGGTGAAGAACCCGTTCGGACGATCGGCTGGCCGCCAGCCGCGACCGTCCAGCAGTACTTTCGCCCCGGCCTGCTCGGCCTCGGTGACGATCTGCTCGATTCGGTCCCGGTCGTCGCGGGTGATGATCGCACCCATGTCGGCATCCGGAGTCGTTCCGTCAGCGACCTTGACCGCCTTGGTTTTGGCAATCACCAGGTCGAGGAACTGGTCGGCGGCCGCTTCCTCCACACAGATGACCGGCAGCGCCATGCAACGTTCCCCAGCGGCCCCGAAGGCGGCGGCGACAGTGTTGGCGGCGGCGAAGTCCAGGTCCGCATCGGCTAGCACGATGCCGTGGTTCTTGGCTCCTGACATCGCCTGGACCCGCTTGCCGTGGGCGGTGCCGATCTCGTGCAGTTCTTTGCCCACCGGAGTCGAGCCGACGAAAGACAGCGAGCGAATGTCGGGATGGGTCTCCAACACCTGAACGACATGGCGGTCGCCCTGGACCACGTTGAAAACTCCATCCGGCAGTCCGGCTTCTTTCCACAGCGCAGCTATCAGCATGGACGCCGAGGGGTCGGCTTTGGCGGGTTTGAGGACGAAGGTGTTGCCGCAGGCGATGGCAACCGGCGCCATCCACATCGGACACATCACCGGGAAGTTGAATGGGGTCACCCCGCCACAGACCCCCAGCGGCTCCCGGAAGGAATAGACGTCCAACCCGCTCGATGCCTGCATGGTGTATTCGCCCTTGAGCAGTTCGGGGATGCCGCACATGTACTCGATGACGTCGAGGCCGCGTCCGACCTCGCCAGCGGCGTCGGAGAGGACTTTGCCATGCTCACGGGTGACGATCGCAGCCAGCTCGTCGGTATGGGCCTTCAGCAATTCGCGGAAGTTGAACATGATCGCGGTGCGTCGCCCGAGTGAGGTCTGTGACCAACCCGGATAGGCAGCCTTGCCAGCGGCGATGGCTGACTCAGTGATCTCGGGCGTGGCCAACTCCGCTTGGCCGATCTGTTCGCCGGTCGCGGGATTGTAAATGGGTGACATGCCTCGACCACCCGTGACGATCTGGCCGTTGATGAAATGGGATACGGTATACATTTCCTGGTTCTCCTGTGGTTTTTGGCTCATTTGAACGGAAGCCGTGGATCAAGCTGTTGCTGTGGCCAGATGGTCCGCAGCCAGGTCTGGTCGGGGTGGTCGGTGATGCGCCAGGCCCTTTCCCGGCCCGGACCCGCCATGACGTTCAAGTAATACATGTCGTAGCCGGGGGCGGCCATCGAAGGCCCGTGCCAACCGAAGGGGACGAGCACCACGTCACCGGAACGCACTTCGGCCAGCACATCTATCGAACGGTCGTCAGAGGCGCTGACCCGTTGGTAGCCCAATGGGTCGCAACGTTCCGGAGCCGGACTGTGATCCGGGATAGTCCGCAACTGGAAGTAGTAAATCTCCTCCAGTTCGGTCTCGACGCCGGTCAACTCTTGATCATGCTTGTGCGGGGGATAGCTGGACCAGTTGCCATTGGGGGTGAGCACTTCACACGCGATGATCGCTTCCGCATCACAGACGCCCGGAGTCCCGAAATTGCGCACTTCCCGGCTCATGTTCCCGCTGCCCCGGAATTCGACCGGGGTGGCGGAAGCTGGCTGGTGATAAGCCTCCCGGTGGCCGGTCGCCGCCGCTGAGCAAACCGCGAACTGCCCGGTGCCGGAGATCGTCAACGCGGTGTCCGGTCCGGCGTAGACCAAATCAGTTGGTCCGGACCAGACGCTGGGCCGACCGGTAAGCTGAAAGGTGTCCGCAGCCGTCTCGACGCTGAACGATCCGGCCAGCGGCAGCACGATTCGTTCGACCGGCTCCGCTGCGAGTCGCAGACTGTCTCCTACCGCCAATTCCCCGATCCGCAGCCCGGTATGTCGCCAACCAGGGGTTTGGGCGTCGATCACCTGAGTCCAACCCTGGCTCGTTGTGGAACCATGCGGATAGTGCCACTTTCCCATTCTGACTCCTCGTACACTCATCGCCACAGGTCATTCTGTGCGACCAAGAATATGTCCTAACATTTGCACAAAACCGTGTAAAAGGCAAGTCCCGCCGCGTCCGGTCTCAAACCAATATACTTCCCCGGCTCGATCAGGCCGCACTTGCATGGGTGTGGATCAGCGCCGGTTGTAGATGTTGGAACGATGACCAACCGCGACAATCCAGATGATGATTTGGTC
>JAISCH010000048.1 GCA_031265725.1 Propionibacteriaceae bacterium | reverse complement strand
GAACGTCTGCCGCTGGGCGATCAACTGCTGGGCTTTCTTCTCTATCGCCTTGAGGTCTTCCGGAGTGAACGGCGTGGCGACTTGGAAGTCGTAGTAGAAGCCGTCGGTGATCGGCGGGCCGATGCCCAATTTCGTGTCCGCGAAAAGAAGCTGCACGGCCTGGGCAGTCAGATGGGCGCAGGAGTGCCGGATGATCGCAAGACCCTCGCTGGAGTCGATGAGCACCGGCTCCACCTCGTCGCCATCGGCTAGCGGGTGGGCCAGATCGAGGGTCGCGCCGTTCACCCGCATGGCGACGATGGCAGTGTTCTTGCCGAAGACGTCCAATCCCGTAGTGCCAGCATCCAACGCCAACGACTCGGGAGCCTGATCGCGTACAACGGTCACTGAGATAGCCATGTCTTCCTTTCCGAGGTGGACGATTCTCGCCACCGCAGCATTCTACGCCGAAACCAGGACAGTTAAGCGGCAACCAACGCAGGTCAGCGCCGGTTCGCCAATGGGAAATGCCGCAGCGGTTCATAGATCGAACCGCTTGGAGCCAACGTAGATTTGACCAATTGGAACCCGGAGACGGTGAAACTGAAGTCTCCGAAACTCTCCACGATATTCAGCAGCCCTCGGGCCGGGGAGGGCCGGTACGCGCGGGCGAGCGTCAGATGCGCGGTGAATCTCGACCCGTCGGCATGGACTCCCACCCTAGACGACGCGGCGCGGACCCGTGCGGAGAGCGCAGCCAGCTCACCGCCGCCGAGTTGGGCACCCATCCAGACCGCTCTCGCTCGCAAGCCCACAGCGGCCTTAGACGCTGCTTTACCGAAGATGCCCGCACCGCCCACGGTCAACTGGAACGCTTTGGCACTCTGGGCGACCTCGGCCAGCGCGTCCATCAGTGGCTCTTGCCGGTCGTCGGACACATCTCCGAAGAAAGCCAGGGTCAGATGCCAATTCTCCGGCCGGGTCCAGCGCCAGTCCAGAACGGCGTCCCTCCGGGGCGCTACCAAGCGTTCCAACTGCTCAATAATCTCAGCGGGCGGAAAGACCGCGACGAATAGCCGGTCAGTCATCGCTGCGGTGTGGTTGCGCGGTGGAGTCGTAAGCGACGAAGCCAGCCAGGGCCTCCCCTATCGGCTCACGGATCGTCAAAGTCGCCCGCGAGTCGAAGCCGGTGGCTTGCTTGTTGATGAGCACGATGTTCTTCCCCCGGAAAGAATGGACCAACCCGGCCGCCGGATAGACCACCAACGATGTCCCGCCGACGATCAAAGTGTCAGCCTGGGCGATCTCAGCCACGGACTCCTCCATTACCTGTCCGTTCAACGGCTCCTCGTAGAGCACCACATCCGGCTTGATGAGGCCGCCGCAGCCGTCACAATATGGGATTCCGTCGGCCCGCAGGATCGTCTCCACGCCGAATGCCTTCCCACATTTGGTACAGAAATTCCGCAGCACGCTGCCATGCAATTCCAGCACTCGCCGCGAACCGGCCAGTTGGTGCAGCCCGTCGATATTCTGTGTCACCACTGCGGAGACTTTCCCGGCCCGTTCCAGCGCCGCCAACCCAAGATGCGCCGCGTTCGGCTTGGCCTCGGGGTAGATCAGATTCTTCCGATAGTAGTCATAGAAGTCCGCAGTGTGCTGGACGAAGAAAGAATGGCTGATGATCTCCTCCGGCGCGTAGTCGATCCCAGCGGACTGGTTATAGAGTCCCCCCGCCGACCGGAAATCCGGAATCCCACTCTCAGTAGAAACCCCCGCCCCACCAAAGAAGACGATCCGCCGACTCGCAGCAATAATGTCAGCCAGTTTGCTATCCATACAGCTAAGCCTAGTGTTCAGCCCCGCTCAGGAGATAGCGCGCGGAGGCAGGTCCGGACTTGATATTGACTCGGAGGTGAGGCAGAAGGCGGCGTAGAGCGGGATTGACCGCAGGTCGTCCACATTTCCGAATTCGGATGCCGACACCCGTACGGAGACGGTTGGGTGGTAACGATCCCGATAGATACGTAAGCTCTTGGAACGCACATTGTCAGCCGACTTCACTTCCATCGGCACGATTCCAAGCCGGTCGTCGGTGACCAAGAAATCGACTTCCGCAGTGTTGCCGCTCCTCCAGTAGAAACTGGGTAGGTCGTTTGCCTCAAGTGTCTGCTTCACGTAGTTCTCAGCCAGGGCTCCCCGGAATGCCGGGGACAGCAGCCGATAGGTGGACTCGTCCAAGAAGGCATCCGGACGGACACCCAACTGTGCCGACAGCAGGCCCACATCGACCAGGTAAATCTTAAAGAACGATCCGTCATCGCGTTTGGCTAAAGGGGCGCGTGGCTCGCTGACCTCATAGTGGCGGTAGATGAGACCAGAACTCTCCAGATAGGCGAACGGCGCTGCCAGCATGTGCGCTCGGGCACCCGATGTGACATCGGCCAGCTTGAATTTGTTGTTGCCGTCTCGGGCGAGTTGATGTGGGGCACTCGCCCAGACGGCACGGGTCAGAGCGGCGTTCGCATCGTCCAAGTAGAGTCCCATGTCGGCGGTGTAAAAGGTGGCGATCTCGCGTTGCAGGGCACGAACTAGCTGCCAATCCCCTTCGTCGGCGTACGCGGCCACAGCGGCAGGCATTCCACCAACCATGGTGTAACGGCGGTAGAGGTCCATCGCTTCACGGTGGGCGACGAAAGGGATAGCCGACTCGTAGGACTGCCGGATTCCATTCGTCCAATGCTCATGGCCCAGCGCCCAACAGAACTCCTCGAAGTCCATC
>JAISCH010000104.1 GCA_031265725.1 Propionibacteriaceae bacterium | reverse complement strand
AATCGAGGGGGAGCGGATCGTCCTCACCGTTCCAGTCGGTGCGACGCTGGAACAGCGCCGGCGAGTGCTGGAACTGTGGTATCGGGAAGAATTCCGCCAAGCCATCGAAACGGTCCGTTGGTCATTGCAAGCTGAGGTCGGACGGGAGGCCGCTGCGGTGTCGGTGCGTTGGATGAAGACAAGGTGGGGTTCGTGCAATACCCGCACCAGGCGGATCAATCTGAATCTCGAATTGGTCAAACGTCTGCCAGCTTATTTCCAGGCAACCTTCATCCATGAGCTTTGCCATCTGATCTCCACCGGCCACGGCCAACTCTTCCAGGCCCAGATGGATCGTTGCTGCCCAGGATGGCGGATGCTCCGGCGCGAACTTCGATACGATCCAATCGGCCAGTCGTTCTGGGAATAGAGTTGCTGGTGGAGGAGAGCACAATGGATTTCACAAGCCCACATTTTGATCGTTCAGCATTGGTGATGATCGACGTCCAAGCCGATTTCATGGATGGCGGCACGCTGCAGATCGATGGCACTTCGGCGAAATTGCCGCAGATGGTCGAGTTGACCGCCGCGTTCCGGGCGGCCAAGCGTCCTATCGTCCACATCATCCGGTTCTATCTCGGAGACGATGTGGATTTGGTGCGTCGGGCGGCGGTGCTGTCCGGGGCGAGCATGGTGCTGCCCGGCACCACAGGGGCGCAAGTTCCGACGGAGTTGCTGGGCGGGCCGGTCGTCATGGATGACGAGCTGCTGCTCTCCGGGAAGCCGCAAGAGATAGGGCCGGACGAGGTGATCATCTACAAGCCGCGTTGGAGCGCGTTCTATCGCACGCCTTTGCACGAGTGGCTGCAACTTCATCAAGTGGACACCGTAGTCGTCGCCGGTTGCAATTTCCCGAACTGCCCGCGTTCGACCATGTTCGACGCCAGTGAGCACGACTACCGCGTAGTAGTCGCCACCGATGCGATCAGTCAGATCACCCCGGACCGGCTGTCCGACGCGCAGTTGATCGGCGTGCAGCCGTACACCATCGCTGAGATCGCCGCTGCGCTTTAGAGAGCCGGATTGATCCTGCGCCGGTTGGCGGGCCTAGAACGTGACCCACTTCGCCCACCCGGCAGCAGGGCCTAGCCCGTCTGGTCCTTGGTCCGCTTCCGATACCACGCCCAGAGGCTTGCCGAGAGCACGGTGAAAGCAGCGGAAGTGAGCATCAGGCTTTGCATTGAGAAGGCCACAGCGGGGGCGATTACGCCCACGATCAGCGCGTTGCAGATCAGCGAGATAAAGGATTGGACGCTGGACGCCGCGCCCCGGTATTTCGGGAACAGTTGCAGCATGGCCAGGGTTTGAATCGGGAACACCAACGAGATCCCGTAAGTGAAGAACGGGATCGGCAGCACGATCCAAGGCAGGGCGGCGGTGGCGGGCAGATGGGCGAAGAGGACCAGGACTGCGACCGCGCTGAGCGCGATAGTGTATCCGGTGCGGGCCAGTCTCCAGCGGAAACGTTCGTCGTTGAAATGGCTGGTGGTCCAAGATCCGGCGATCATTCCCACAAAGAGCGGCACGAACAGTACCCAGAAGTCGGTCTCCCCGAGGCCAAGCAGATTGGTGATGAACATCGGCGCGGAGGAGATCAGCACGAATTGCCCGCCGAAATGCACTGCGCCGATGCAGGCGAGCAGCCTTCCAGTGGGGTTGCACCATACTTTGTAGAGCGAGACGAATAGGAAGCGCCCATCGAAACGGGTGCGGTTCACTGCGGGCAGGGTCTCTTTCATGCCGAAGAGCACCAGTGCCACCAGCACCGCCGCGTAGATCACCAGGAACCAGAAGATTCCGCGCCAGCCGTCCCAGCCGAGCAGGTAGCCGCCGATGATCGGGGCGCAGGCGGGTGCCAGTCCGAAGATCATGGCTATCTGGGCCATCACTCGTTGGGCTTCCTCACCCTCGAAGACATCGGGGATCATCGCCCGGGAGACGATCTGTCCGGCTCCGGCGCAGATGCCCTGCAGCGCCCGACAGACCAGCAAAGTGGGGAGGTTGGGTGACAAGCCTCCGAGCAGGGAGGAGATTCCGAAGCCGATCACGCCCACGACGATGACAGGTTTGCGGCCCAGCGCGTCGGAAAGCGGGCCGTGGAATAGGCTCATCGCCGCGAATGACAATAGGTAGACGCTCACCGATTGCTGCAGCGCGACCTCGTCCACTCGCCATTCGGCTTCCATTCGTCCGAACGCGGGGAAGAGCGCGTCGATAGCGAATGGGCCGAACATGCCCAGCCCAGCCAGGATGATCAGGAATAGCCACTTCGGGCCGATCTCAACTTTTTGTGTCATAGCTCTAGTTGTGTAATAGCTCCAGGATTGATTTTGCCGGGTCAGTTTGTTGGCTTGCTGGGATTCAGTTTCTTCGAGTAAAGCAGATAAGCCGCCGCAAGTGTCATAGCCACCAGCACCACAGCGCTGATTATGGTGTACGCGGCCATCACCGCGCCGGACCAATCGAGCTGGGGGAGCGTTGCGAATAGCACGCCGGTCATCACTGCGTTGCCCACCGCAGTCGAGACGCGCTCGGTCATCGACTTTACCCCACCGGCCGTTCCGGCCATCGAGACCGGGACTTCCAGCATGGCCAGCGTCTGGTTAGCCGCGCCGAACATGCCTTGGCCCATCCCGTAGATGCCGAAGGTGAGCAGCAACCACCACGGGCTGATACCGGCGGTGTCGATCAGCCACACCACGCCCAATGAGGCCACCACGCCGGTACAGACCGTGACCAGGGTGATGACGATCAAGCCGTCCTTGAGCTTGAGCACGTAGCGGCCCGCCCACATCGCGCCCAGGCAGCTCAGTGCGGCGTTCGGCACGCCGATCAGCGAGGAGTGCAGCGCGTTCCAACCCAGGCCTTGCTGCAGGAACATGGCGACGATGACGAAGATCGAAGTGATGCCGAGGAAGTCCATCGCCGAGATGAGCGTCTGATGGGAGAACGATCGGAGCCGGAGCAGGTTCAGGTCCACCATCGGCTGCCGCCCGCGTTTTCCGTAACGCCATTCCCAGGCCAGCCAGCCCAATCCGAGCACGACCGCCCCGGCGAGCAGCCAAAAGCGGGTCGGGGGCTGCTCGGTGAGCATGAACGGGAGCATGACGCAGACCACCGTCCCAGTGATGAGCACCGCTCCCAGCGGGTCGAGGTCGATGCGAGCATGCTCCGCTTTCGGTGCGGCCCGCCGTTCACGCTCGGTCTCGAAGGGCAGCCAGCGCGCAGCTAGGATGCAGCCCAGCACACCGAGCGGGAAGTTGGCCATGAAGGGGAGCCGCCAGCCCAGGTCGGGGCCGAGAGTGACGATGAGCACGCCGGTGGCGAGTGGGCCGATGGCCACTGAGGCGGCCACCACCATTCCGTTCAGCGCGTACGCCTTCGCCCGGCCCTGGCCACGGAAGTAGCGCTGGATCATGCCGATGGTTTGCGGGCCCTGCATACCGGCCCCGATGCCTTGGAGCACTCGGGCGACATTGAGCAGCAACGGAGTGGGGGCCAGCCCGCAGCCGAGTGAGGCGCAGGCGAATACTGCCATCCCAACGGTGAAGATGGTGCTCTGGCCCATCACGTCGCCCAGTCGTCCGGCCGGGACGAGGCAGATTCCGAAGGCGAGCGCATAGCCGGAGAGCACCCACTGGATGTCGGAGGAATGCGCCCCCAACGTTTCGCTGATGGACGGCATGGCCACGTTAACACTGGAGATCTGGATCAGCGCCAGGGCGAGCGGAACCATGTTGACCAGCAAGATCAGCCGTCGGTCGAAGCTGCGAGCCACGCCGGGCAGGGAAATCTTGTAGATACTTGATTTGGTTTTTGGTTGCGGCTCCACGGCCCCCTCTTTCTGGTCCGTGAGCAGTCTAGAGCAATAAGTTCAGCCTTTGAGTTGAGTCTCCCCCTGGCGTCCCCAGACATCCTCGCAAGGCAAACAGAGCAGAACCCAACGAAACCACGGCACTCTGCGAGAGTAGCCGATAGATCAAGCGGCGCTTGGTCCCCGTCCGCGTGCTAGCGACTAGAGCAGACCTTGTTCCGTCGTACCAGCCGGGATCGGCGTCATCTTTGTGACCAGCGTCGGCTTGGCGACAAATGTGGCGATAGCCGCGTTAAGAGCCGCTGTAGCAGCACTCTTGGAGTGGATTTGGAGCAGTTCGGCGGAATCCCATTTCTCGATCATGGTGATGGTGCCGTCTGCAGAGTCGTGGATGGCGTATAGCTGGCAACCTGAATCCTGCGCATGCACTGCGGGTATCGTCTCGGTCAACGCGGCCACAAGCTCCTGCTTCTTGTCCGGCTTGGGAT
>JAISCH010000030.1 GCA_031265725.1 Propionibacteriaceae bacterium | reverse complement strand
ACTGGCACGATGGTCCTCGCCGGACAAGACTTTTTCCATGTGAGCGAAGGCTTGCCCTGGATTTATCCGCCTTTTGCCGCGCTGCTCTCGGTACCCTTCGCCTTGATGCCATTCGAGGTCGCGGCTATCGTCTGGCTGGTCATCTGCGTCGCCGCGTTGGAAGCGGTGCTCTACCGACTGGGTTTCCGGAGCTGGTGGCTGAGCCTGACGGCTACCGTGTGCCTGATCATGGTTGAGCCAGTGCGGGAGACTATCGGTTTTGGCCAACTGGGCATCCTGTTGGTGGCGGCGGCCTGCCTGGACTCCCTTCCCGGACGCCGCTTCTTCACCCGGCGGATACTTCCCGAAGGCTGGCTCACCGGCATCGCCACCGCCGTGAAACTCACTCCGGCAGTGATCGCCTGCTACAACTTCTTCGCAGGCAGGCGCAAACCCGGCCTGATCGCATTCGCCTCGTTCTGCGTGGCGACAGCCCTTGGTTTCATCCTCTTCTCGCCATCGCTGTACTACTGGAACGCACTGATCCACGGCGACACCGGAGTCAACGGCAGCTTCGCCTACGCCACCAACCAATCGGTGATGGGAGTGTGGGCCCGACTGACCGGCAACACTGGCTCCATCGGTCTGTTGCTCAGCGTCGTCGTTGTCGGGCTAGGCGTCGCAGCCGCTATCGTCATCCACAAAGCCGGGTATCCCGCGCTGGCCGTCTGCCTGGCTGGTCTGACCAGCCTGCTCGGCTCCCCAGTCTCCTGGTCACATCACTACGTCTGGATCGTCCCGCTGGGGATCGTCTTCTGGCAGGCCCGGAAGCTGCCCTTCTGGTACCGCTGGCTGGGCTTCGCCTACACCGCCTGGGTGGTCATCGCCCCATTCAAACGCCTGCCGCGCGGCAACGACGTCGAATACGACTACCTCTGGTGGCAACAAGGCGTAGTGAATATCGGTGTGGTAGTCGGAGTAGCCCTACTAGTAGCAACCTTCTTCGTCAAGAGTGCGAACAAGACCACCAACCAACTCTCCCCTTCGGTCACTCCCTGAGCCAGTCAAACAGCCTTACTGATCGCTCGCCACACCCGACCCACCATTGTGAACGATGGTGAGCCAGTCGGTTGGCTTTCCTGACCGCTCTCACTGACCGTTCAGGAACCGGGATCACAAGACTTGAACGGAATAAGGCAAGCGATACAATGGTTGAGTCTAGTAGACTCAACTTTACTGATAGCACTGTGGCGGGGAACCAGGGAGAACATGGACACCGAGAAACTGACTGCGAAGTCCCGAGACGCCGTGTCGACGGCGCTCAGGCTGGCCCTGACGAATGGCAACCCGAATGCGGAGACTTTACATTTGCTCAACGCGCTGCTGCTCGACCCGGACAACACCGTCGGGCCGCTGCTGGCCAGCGTCGGTGTGGAGCCGAAGGCAGTGCAAGCTGCCGCGCAGGGAGCGATTAAGAAATTGCCCAGTGCTCAGGGCAATTCGGTGACGCAGCCAAGCCTTTCTGGCGGTTTTGCCCGAGTATTGGCTGACGCAGAGACGAAAGCTGAGCAGATGGGGGACGATTTCGTCGCCACCGAGCATCTGCTGCTTGCCTTGGCCAGTGTGCCCAGCGATGCCCAGAAGATCCTCAACGATCTCGGTGCTGATGGCGACAAATTGGCCGAGAGCTTCAACGCCGCCAGGGGTGACAAGCGGGTGACCTCGGCTGAGGCGGAGGGCGGCGAATCGGCGCTGGACAAGTATTCCATCGACCTCACTGCCCGCGCCCGCGAAGGCAAACTCGATCCGGTGATCGGCCGGGACGCTGAGATTCGCCGGGTGGTGCAAGTGCTGGCCCGGCGCACCAAGAACAATCCGGTGCTGATCGGAGAGCCCGGCGTGGGCAAGACTGCGGTGGTCGAAGGCCTCGCCCAGCGGGTCATCGCCGGGGATGTGCCCGACTCGTTGAAGGGACGCCGGGTGGTCTCCCTCGACCTGGCGTCGATGGTCGCCGGAGCTAAGTATCGCGGTGAATTCGAGGAACGGCTCAAGGCCGTCCTCAACGAAATCCGGGACGCCGAGGGCAAGATCATCACTTTCATTGACGAATTGCACACTGTCGTCGGAGCCGGGGCCAGCGGCGATTCCAGCATGGACGCCGGGAATATGCTCAAACCGATGCTCGCCCGGGGTGAATTGCGGATGATCGGCGCGACGACGTTGGACGAGTACCGAGAGCGGATCGAGAAAGACCCCGCCCTGGAACGCCGTTTCCAGCAAGTCTTCGTCGGCGAGCCAAGCGTGGAGGACACCATCGCCATCCTGCGCGGGCTGCGGCAGCGCTACGAGGCCCATCACAAAGTACGCATCACCGACGCCGCGCTGGTGGCGGCGGCGACGCTCTCCAACCGCTACATCACCGCGCGGCAGCTCCCCGACAAGGCAATCGACCTGATCGACGAGGCCGCATCCCGGTTGCGGATGGAGATCGACTCGTCTCCAGAAGAGATCGACCAATTGCGCCGTGACATCGACCGGATGACCATGCAGGCTTTCGCCCTGGAAAAGGAGGACGATCCCGCCTCCAAAGAGCGCTACCAGCGGCTGCAAGCCGAATTGGCCAACGAGCAGGAAACCTTGCGCGGGCTGGACGCGCGTTGGGAGGCGGAGAAATCTGGCCTCAACCGGGTCGGAGCGCTGGCCGAGCAGATCGACAAACTCCGGATCGAGGCTGAGCGCTACCAACGGGAGGGCGACCTCACCAACGCCTCCAAAATCCTCTACGGGCAGCTCCCGGAGTTGGAAGCGGCGTTGAACGCTGCGAACGACCAGCAGAATGCTCCCAAGATGGTGTCCGAGGAGGTCTCGTCCGCCGACATCGCTGAAGTGGTCGGCGCTTGGACGGGCATCCCGGTCGGCAGACTGCTGCAAGGCGAGTCGGAGAAGCTGCTCAGCATGGAGGACCAAATCGGGAAACGACTGATCGGGCAGCGCAAAGCCGTCACTGCGGTAGCCGATGCCGTACGACGCTCCCGGGCGGGCATCTCCGATCCGAACCGGCCCACCGGGTCGTTCCTCTTCCTCGGCCCGACTGGAGTGGGCAAGACGGAATTGGCGAAGGCGCTGGCCGAATTCCTCTTTGACGACGAGCGGGCGATGGTCCGCATCGACATGAGTGAGTACAGCGAGAAGCATTCGGTGTCCCGCTTGGTCGGGGCACCTCCTGGCTATGTCGGCTACGAAGAGGGCGGCCAGCTCACCGAGGCAGTGCGGCGGCGTCCGTACTCCGTCATCCTGCTGGACGAGGTGGAGAAAGCCCATTCCGAGGTCTTCAACATCCTGCTTCAAGTTTTGGACGACGGCCGTCTCACCGATGGGCAGGGCCGGACGGTTGACTTCCGCAATGCGATCCTCATTATGACCTCGAACCTCGGTTCCCAATTCCTTGCTGACCAGCACCTCGACGCGAAGACGAAGAACGACGCGGTGATGGGTGTGGTGCGGCAAGCGTTCAAACCCGAATTTCTCAACCGCTTGGATGAGATCGTGATGTTCGATCCGCTCAGCACTGAAGACCTGTGCAAGATCGTGGACATCCAGTTGGACCGGCTCAATCAACGGCTGGCCGAACGTCGGATCAATATCGAGGTCAGCGAGGGTGGCCGGAATTGGCTGGCGATGGCTGGTTTCGACCCAGTCTACGGCGCCCGCCCGTTGAAACGCCTAGTGCAGACCGCCATCGAGGACGGCTTGGCCAAACGCGTGCTGTCCGGCGAAGTGAGCGACGGCGACACCGTGAGATTCGACTTGGACGAAGACCTAACCGGCCTAGTCCCAGCTTGATCCATCTGCTGAGATGAGGCCGCCCAGCGGTCAACCCGACAGCTTGACGATCCAACGTCCGTTCTTGGTCGCACCCTCGTGTGTCACTTATACCGAAGTTTGTATCGAAAGTTACACCGAAGCTTGTTACGACCTTTGTAGTCGAAGAATAGTCAGGATAAAGTGTCGTCGCCCGTCAGTCACTTAGCACCTCCCAGTAACCCGACCTAGCCGAACCAACTCGAACAAGCACTCCAGCTTCGCGGAGAGCCTTGATATATCGGGCCAGAGTACGGCGAGGCATGGCAAGCTCGACCGTCAAGTCATCGTACGTTGTTTCTGGATGTTTGCGGAGAATGTCGAGAATCCGTACTCGGTCATCAGTGCCATTTTCAGTGCCGCTTTCAGTGCCAAGTGGCACTGAAACGTCAGAAAAGGGTGACGCCGCCCGCCCCTGCGCTTCCATCCAGACCGGATTATACGGAAAGGTCACCTCGACCGTTGACCCTGTCGAAC
>JAISCH010000314.1 GCA_031265725.1 Propionibacteriaceae bacterium | reverse complement strand
ACGACGAGTTCTCTGGCCTGCGGTCTGCGCCGTTCGAATACCAGCGCGAAAGGCAGCATCGCGCAGCCAATGACGGCCAGGCTGACCAGGTAATAGCTGCGGTCGTTCAGCAGGACTATCCCAGCGGCGATTATCGCCGGGATCACGATCAGGATCAGGACAGCGGCGACGACAGTTCGCTTGCCGAGGCGGCGAGGGTGGCTTGGCACAGTTCGATCACCTCCCCGGTGGTGATCGCGGTCGGCCAACGGTCGCGGGCGATCCGGTTGGCCGCAGTGGTGAAGAAGGTGTTGCCGCTGAAGAAGTCCCGTGGCGTGCCGGCTGTGACGATGGTCCCGTTGAAGCAGAGCGCGCAGAGGTCGGCGTGCTGGGCGCAGAATTCGATGTCGTGTGAGACCAGCACCACACTGGCTCCGCGTTGGACCAGCCGCCGCAGCGTCTTGGCCAATTTCTGCTTGAAGACGTTGTCCAGCCCCTTGGTCGGTTCGTCCAACAGGATGATGGACGGATCGCGCAAGAGAATTTTGGCCAACCCGGCCCGCTGCTGCTCCCCTCCGCTGAGGTCGTAGGGATGGCGGCTGAGCAGGTGCTCGATCTCAACGAGCTGGGCCACCTCTTGAATCCTGGCCCGGACCTTCTCGTCCACCCGGCGACTGCCTAGAGCCTGGGCCAGGTCGAGTTCCACGGTCTTGCCGGAGAACAGCAGGCGCGGGTCTTGCGGGAGGCTGGCCAACAGACCGTCGAACAATTCATCCCCGCGATAGCTGGCCAGCGGACGCCCAGCCACCTCCACCTTTCCTCGGTAGGGCTTCTCCAACCCCGCGACCACGCTCAGCATGGTGGTTTTGCCCGCCCCGTTGCCGCCCATGACCGCGTAGATCGTGCCGGTTGGGATTTTGAGCGACAATCCGGCCAGAACGTCCGGCCCGTCCTTGTCGTAGCGAAACCAGACCTCGCGCAAATTCAGCGCCGCAGTATCGCTGGGCTTGGATCGTTGCGGAAAATCCGGCTCCGCTGGGGTCTGGTCGGCCAAGCGGGCGGCCAGGAAGCGGCGTCCGTCGCGGACGGTGACCGGGCATTCGGCGGCCTTGCCCGGTTCCGGGCCGACCTCGGCGAAGACCCGCATCGCGCTCGGCAGCAATTCGGTCAATCCGGTGTCGGAATCCCGCAAGAGCTGGCCCACCTCTGCCGGGGTGCCGACGGCCCGAATCCGGCCGCCGTCCATCGCCACCACCTGATCGGCGATCACGAAGACCTCTTCCAGGCGCTGCTCGGCCAGCACTACGGTGACGCCCAATTCGCGATTGATCCGGCGCAGGGTGGCGAGGAATTCTCCGGCCGCGATGGGGTCCAGTTGCGAGGTCGGCTCGTCCAGGATCAGCGCTTCTGGCTGCATGGCGAGCACCGACGCCAAGTTGAGGATTTGCTTCTGCCCGCCGGACAGCACCGAGACTGGCTGATCGAACCAGGCTTCAATGCCGAAGAAGCTGGCCATCTCCGCCACCCGGAGCCGGATCGTCTGGTTGTCACAGCCCAGGCTCTCCAGCCCGAAGGCCAATTCATGCCACACCTTGTCGGTGACAATCTGGTTGTCCGGATTCTGTGAGACGAAGCCGATGCTCTGCGCCTGGGTGCGCTGATCCCATTCAGCCAAATCCCGACCCCGGAAGAGCACTCTTCCACTGCGCTCACCGTGCGGGGTCAGCACCGACTTCAGGTGCCGCAGCAACGTCGTCTTGCCACAGCCGGATTTGCCGCAGAGGGTGACGAAATCCCCCGCCGCGACCCGCAATTCAATCTCGCTGAGCACCGGATCGCCCGGCCCCGGATAACTGAAGGTCAGGCCCTCGACATGATAGCTCTCCACTTCACCTCCATGATGATGTCCAGCGCCAGCGGAGTGACGAGGAAGAGCGCGTACACCGCATAGACGGCCACGCTCAGCGCGTCTAACGGCGGGAGGACGATAGCGGGGAATATCTTCATCGCCATCACCCCGGCCAGTGCCCCAATCGTCACGGTCAGGGCGGCTGCGCCGAGGGCTATCAGCAGGATTCGGTCCCGGCCGTCCAGCCGGAAGATCGAGAAGGCGGTGCGGCCCTTCAACCCGTAGCCCCGGGAACGCATTGAGTCAGCCGTCTCGATGGCGTTCTCCAACGCCCAGGTGACCAGGATGGAGACGACCGCTATACCCTGCCGCGCCCGGCGCAGGATATTGCCCTGGCCAATCGACCGGCCGATCCCCTGCTGGGCGCGGGCGATGGCTCTGGCCTGGGCCGCGAAGCGGGGGACGAAGCGGAGCGCCATCGAGAAGACCAACGACAGCGCCGGGATGACCCGGCCGAAGAGATAGATGAACTTGTCCGAGGTCATCACGGCGTTGTAGCTGGAGAACCAACTGATCACCGTCACCAGCATGACGGCGGCCAGCAATCCGAACACCAGCGATTCCAGCGTGACTGGATTGCCCTCCTCCACGATGAAATCCAGGTAGAAGAGAATGGTCACCCCGGCATGGTTGAACAGCGGGTTGAGCACGGCGGCGAAGATCATCAGCGGCAGCAATCCGAAGACGCTGAAACGGACCGCGCGCGCGCCGTTCAGATAAATGGCATAGGCCAGCGCCACGATCAGCGACACCGGGGTCAGCAGCGGGTGCAGGAAGAGCATCGCCCAACCGATAGCACAGCCGAAAAAGCCGAAATTGACGAGCGGATGGCAACTGGAAAAGGCGTCTGGCGGCCTTCTCATCTCTGCATGCCTCCCCACCAACCGCCGATATCGCGGCCCAGGTCACAGGTGTAGACCCATTCGATCTTGTCGCCGGGTTTCAGCGCATAGCGGCTGGAGCCGTAATTCGGGAACCACCCGTTCACCTTATACATCCAGCCGGACAATTCTCCGCAGTCGAATTCGTAGAGGTTGTTGATCCCCTCGACATACGCCGAGTTATACATCGGCGTCCACTCGTATTCCAGATGGATTTTCGCGCTGCGGGTCTCCCGCTTGAGCACGTCGAAGACTGACTCACCGCTGGCAAATTTGATGCTGCGCAAGCTCATCACCACTCCGTTTTTCGGCAGCACCGAGAGTTTGTCCTTGTTGAATTGGTCCATATGCTTCAAGATCGTGTCTGCCTTGATCGACAGAGTGGCTTTCTGGTTGCGGTTGTCGGAGATATCCACATCGCCTGGCTCCACCGGCTTCGGCTTACCCTCGGGTACCGGGTCGGTCTGATACCTGTCCTTGGGCCCGGCGGAGGCCTCGCTGGTGTACGGATCAGCCGAATTGCCCGGTCCGGCTGTTGTCGCAGTGACGGACGGCTCGGCCCCGGGGTCCGTGGTCTGTGGTCCGGGGACGGCGACGACATAGAAGAGACCTTTGAAAGTCGTCGGGGAGAAGGTGACTATCGCATTCGGGGTGTTCTCCAGCGCTGCTGAAGCAACCAATTCGGCCGCTCCGGTCGCGGTGTCGTAGCGGTACACCTCGGCTGCGCCAGCGGTCCACGGCTCGCTCAGGAAGATTGACAGTGTTCCGCCGACAACATCGCCGCTGGTCCCGAAGGAGAATTCCTGGGCCTGCTGAGCGTCGAGCTGGGATTTCACCTCCTCGGTGCGGGCATTGGAGA